>JANMSC010000355.1:0-1868 GCA_031388885.1 Gemmatimonadales bacterium
CCCACCGCGAAGGCGCCGATTCCGGCCGCCAGAAACGCAGCCAGCGCCGCACCATTCGGGATCTCCTGACTCCTTTCATTGATTGGTGTCATGCACCACTCTCCTGTCACTCCAGTGGAGCAACCTTGTTGATGAAAATGCCCAGGACTCCCACGATGGAAGCCAGCGCGAAGCAGATTCCCAGCACCGCCGTGGCCATGCGGTTCAACCGCAGATCCGAGAGAAGCTTCGATCGGTAGCGCGCGGCCACGAATGCGACAGCCGTGGCGAGCATCGCCGCGATCCACGGAACGTGCTTCTTGATCTCCATCGCGAACGCATGAAGCCACTTCGTTCCCGCGTTCGATTGCAGCAGCGATCGTGGATAGAGGCTCAGGTCAGTGAGCCCGTCGGGAGGTGTTGCGCGGTAGGCCGGAAAGCTGACGAACGTGCCGGCGACCACCGTCAGCCAGAGCGCCGCGGCGGCGAATACCATCAGCCAGGCGAGGTACCCCGACTGTTGCGGCGCTGAGTCATAGGGCGTGGCCGTGGCACGCATGGCGCGCAGGGAAAACAGTCCGGCCGCGAGCGCCATCAGTGCACCGCCGCCGAGTACGATGCCGTGGATCATTGTCCAGACACTGCGATCGCTGAACAAGCTGCTATTCATCAGGACCCCTATGCGAGAATGGGTTGAACGAGTGGCGGTGGCGCGGGAGCGGATACGACGATCGACCCCGGTGACGCGGCCAACCCCCGCTGTCTCCAGAGCGAGTACACTGCGGGAATGACGACCAGCGTCAGCACCGTCGACGTGAGCATGCCGCCCACCATCGGCACGGCGATGCGCTTCATCACGCTCGCGCCAGTGCCCGTGCCCCAGAGAATTGGCAGCAGCCCGATCATCGTCGACGCAACCGTCATGATCTTCGGGCGCACGCGCTCGACTGCGCCCTCCATCACACCCTCATACAGGTCGGCGATGCTTTTCATCGTCCCCGCCGCAGTGCGCTCGGTCCACACCCGGTCGAGGTACACGAGCATGACCACGCCCGTTTCCGCCGCCACGCCCGCCAGTGCAAGAAAGCCGATCGTCACCGCGACGGACCAGTTGTAATCGAGGGCATACAGCAGCCAGATCCCGCCGATGAGCGTGAAAGGAATCGAGAGCATCACGATCAGCGCCTCGCTCACGTTGCGGAAGTTGAAGAACAGCAGCAGGAAGACGAGCGCGAGCGTCGCTGGCACCACGAGCTGCATCTTCGCCTTCGCCCGCTCCATGTACTCGAATTCGCCGCTCCACACGATGGTGTAGCCGGTGGGCAGCACGAGATTCTCCGCCACCACACGCTGCGCTTCCGCCACGTAGGTCCCGACGTCAACATCGCCGGGATCCACGTACACCCAGGCGGTCGGCTGCGCGTCCTCCGTTCGGACCACCATCGGGCCGGCAACTTCGCGAATGGTCGCCACCTGCCCCAACGGCACCTGTGCAACACGCGGCCCGCTACCACCACTCATGGGCGCACCCATCGCGCCGGGTGCGCCGGTCGTTGCCGCACCTCCAGCATCGTGCGCCACCGGCACCAGCACCGACGCGAGCTTCTCCGGTGTGTCACGCAGCTCCTGCGGATAGCGGACGCGGACGCCGTATCGCTCCCGTCCCTCCACGGTCTGCGTGATCGTCATGCCCCCGATCGCCGTCGCAATCACCGTCTGGATGTCGCCGACGTTGAGGCCATGGCGCGCTGCCGCAACGCGGTCGATGTCGATGTCGAGGTAGTAGCCACTCACCGCACGCTCGGCGAACACGGACCGGGTGCCCGCCACCATCTGCAAGTGTGTCTCGAGTTCCTTACCCAACCGCTCGAGCACGGCGAGGTCAGGCC
>JANMSC010000359.1:0-1881 GCA_031388885.1 Gemmatimonadales bacterium
GTCGAGTTGATTCTCGAGGAATGCCGAGTGCCGGCCGCCAACGTCCTGGGCCCCGTCGGGCAGGGGTACAAGATCTCGATCGAGACCTTGAACGAAGGCCGAATCGGGATCGGGGCCCAGATGATCGGCATCGCGCAGGGCGCACTCGACGCGGCGACACGATACATCAAGGAACGTCGCCAGTTCGGCAAGGCGATCGCCGACTTCCAGGGTGTGCAGTTTCAAGTCGCCCAGATGGCAACCGAACTCGAAGCGGCGCGACTGATGGTGTACAACGCGGCACGCCTCAAGGACGCCGGCCTGCCGTTCACACGCGAGGCGGCGATGGCCAAGTTGTTCTCGTCGGAGGCCGCCAACCGGATCGCCGGGCAGGCCCTCGAGCTCTTCGGCGGATACGGCTACAGCCAGGAATACCCGGCGGAGAAGTATTATCGCGACGCCAAGATCGGCGTGATCTACGAGGGCACCAGCAACATGCAGTTGCAGACCATCGCCAAAATCCACCTGAAATAGAGGCCGCCCGGTTCGCCGTGGCGTCTCCCCAACAGGGGCCGTTGAAACATGTCGCGTACACCGTGCGTTATCGATAAGTCCAGGTCGAAACTGAACGTCAGCCCTTGATATTATGTCACGCACGGGTTTTGCAACGTCCGGAGTCATGATCCGCCGCTTCGCCCTTTCCCTCGCCGTTCTGATCGCACCCGCCAGCCTGCCGGCTCAGGCGAGCCTTGGCTCAGGCCTCGACGCGTGGTACGCCAAGGCCGGACGCTCGGCACCGGGGATATGGGGAGTGGTCGTGGCCGACCAATCGGGCAGCGTGCTCTGGTCGGTGAATGCTTCGCAGCCCCTGATTCCTGCTTCAACGGTCAAGCTCCTCACGACCGGATTCGCCCGCACGGTCGTGGGCAGCGATGCCCGCCGCGCGACGCGCGTGGTGGGTACCGGGCAGGTCAACCGCGCGACCGGCGCATGGGAAGGCGGCTGGGCGCTGGAACTCAACGGCGACCCGACCCTCGAGCGACCAGACCGCACTGGTCCGACGTTGTTCCAGCTCGCCGAACAACTCGCCGCCATCGGCGTGCGCCATCTGGCTGGTTCGCTCACCATCACCACCAGCGCCGGTGCTCCAACCGCGACGTACCCAGCCGCGTGGGCGGCACGTCACCGCGGTCGCCTGTTTGCCCCGCCAGTTGGTCCGGTGACGCTGAACGAGAACGTCGTCGGGTTTACGATCGCACCGGGCAGTCGATCCGGGCATCGCCCCGTCATTGTGGGCGAGGCACCGACCGGAATCGCAAGTCTGGTGACGATGCGCGCTACCACTGTGGCAGGTCGTCGCAGCACCCTCAAGTTCTCGGCGCAACCCGGTGGTCGGTATCTCGTGACTGGACGCATCGGCGTGCGCGCGGGATCGCGTCGCTATGTTGGCGTCGCTGCCGATCCGAAGGTGGTGCTCGATGCCGCGTGGCGTGCCGCCACCAAGCGCGCCGGTATCGAATGGCTCGCCGTCTCGACCATTGGTGCTCCCACAGCCGGCCCGCGCCGCGTGCTCGCCGAGATCGTGTCTGAACCGTTCGATTCGATCGCGCACGAGGTGAACACGCGTTCCGTGAATATCGGCGCAGAACTTCTGCTGCTGTGGGGCGGTGGTCCCGACCGCGCGGCCGAACGGCTTACGCAACATGTGCGCACCGTCACCGGAATCGAGCAGGGTGTCCACCTCGTAGACGGCAGCGGCCTCTCAAGCGAAGATCGCGTCTCGCCGCTCATCTTCACGACCTACCTCGCGCGCTTTCCGTTGACACCGGCAGGCAAGAACTTCGCGATGCTCCTCCCCGCCAACGGTAGCGGCACGCTGCGCCGGCTCAAGTCCGGACTGCC
>JANMSC010000370.1:0-2122 GCA_031388885.1 Gemmatimonadales bacterium
CCCTCCGCGCCGAGTGAGGTGGGGAGCATAACATCGCCAAGTGCGTCAAGCGTTTGGCGATCGAGGGCCGAGCGACTCGAAGATGTGGCCGTCGCACCACCAGTCGCGGCGGAACCGGGACTATCGTCGGGAGTATCGCGGGCACACCCAACCGTCACGGCGGCCGCGCTGGCGGCGGCGGCGCCCGCCAGTTTGAGGAACGCCCTCCGAGACGCGCGCGGCGTCGAGTCGCACCCGGTGGGCAGCAATTCGCGGCTGTCGCTCATTTGTACCGGCTCCGACTCAGGTCAGACTCGTTCGGGCTAGACAACTTCATGGTGCGGCTCTCTGTGCGGTGGGCCTGATAGGCTCAAGAGACAACGTACACATACTCGCCTTCTGGACTTCTCGCGTCGAGTAGTCCGGCCGGCATAACCGCCATCGGTTTAGACACTGGCTCCTGGATCCGCACCATGCTCGTCGAGTGGACCGCGAAAGCGCGACGATCAGCCTCCCGCCCTGCCCGCCTCCCTCAGGGCAGTCGCGTCGCCTGGAACGCCACCAACTGCCAACGCCCGCTCCGTCGAACCCACGTATCGGTAAACCGCAACGTGTATGGCGCCGCTTGCGCCGTCAGCTTCACCTTCAGCACGCCCGTCACCACGCCCGTCTCTCCGTACACGCGCACGACCAGACTGTCAGGCGTGGAGTAGTCGAGCGCATACGGGCCGCCGCCGCCAACCAGCGCCATCACTTCGCGCTTCGTATGCCTAACGCCGCTCGTCCGACCATACGTGAGATCGTCGGCGAGCAACGAATCCAGCCCTGCTTTGTCAGCCTTGAAATCGGCCTCGAAGCGCCAGCGGACCACGCGAAGGAGCGACTCTTCCCGCGACCGCTGTGCTGCTGAGGACGAGGGCACAACGGTCAGCAGCAGGCCGACGAGCGCAGCGAAGCAGCGAGCGTGGTGATTCAGGTACATCTGTAAGCTGCTACCTGCGCACCGCAAACTCTCGCGTGCCCGTCGACATTCCATCGAGCCACACTTCCACCTTGTACGTTCCCACCGGCCAACCCTTGGGCTTGGCGACGTGGAACTCGGTGACGGACACGGGTGATGCCGCGTCGGCTGCCGCGACCGCCTGTGTCGTGGAATCGACGAGCTGCCCGGTCTGAAAAGTCCACTTGGCCGTAAGGCTCGCACCAGGCGCGGTGTTCTCCGTCATCACGGCGAGGTAAAACGTGTCGCGTGGCGCGAAGGTGCTGGTCGTATCTGTGACGCGCTTGTTGGCACTGAGATGCCGACCGAGTTCCAGGGCCGACACGGAAGGAGCGGGAGGCGGTGGTGGTGTCATGGCGACGCTCGTGTCTGCCGCTGGTACAGCGTCCTTCTTCTTGCATGCGGATACGGCGACGAGGGCGAGGGTCGCGATGGCTAGCGTTCTGATGCGGAACATGGTCGGCCTCACAGTGGGGGAAGCTTGATCACCCAACCGATCTGAATCATGTCGGGGTTCTTGATAACGTCGCGATTGGCCTCGAAGAGAGCCTTCCACTTGGCGGCGTCGCCGTAATGCCGTTTTGCGATGTGAGAGAGCGTGTCGCCCTTCTCCACCGTGTAGGTCGCGATGACGGCTTCTTCGCGGGTCATGGCCTCGGACGAGCTCCCCGACTGGACGTCGGAGAAATCCGGGAGTGGTTCGTTGGGGTTGGTCATATCAAAATTCCATCGGAGAGATATTGTCAATTGAGTTAGCCCGGACAGTCTTCGCAAGGCGTTGCTTCTGCCGAATCACGAGCTTGAGAGCAGACCAGACGTCGGTGACGGCGCACACCTTGATATCGACGAAGCCCATGGGCAGGTCCTGCGCTTGAGCGCTTCCCCCAACCGGACCACCAGCCATGACAACACGGACTCTGCTGCTCGGAATTCCCCTCGCGATTAGGGGCGCCGCGTGCGGCGTCAGCGATACCGAAGTCACGGGCGGCGACGTCAGTATCGCCATCCAGCAATCACTCACCGGCGCAACTACATCGGCCGGCACCTTCACGATGACGGGCGCCCTCTCCGACAAGGGTCAGACCAGCGAGGCACTCACCTTCGGAGGCCCACTGACGCAGTCCCCGGTGCAGGTCACCTTTC
>JANMSC010000399.1:0-2183 GCA_031388885.1 Gemmatimonadales bacterium
CCGCTCGTGGGCTGTGCGCTGTTCGTCGCGCTCACGGTCGCGGCCTGCGCCAGACGCGCCGACCACGACCGCGTCGGCGCGCGGCCCGTCCTCGCGCAGGAGCAGCGGTCGGGCCATGGTGGTGAGACGCGTGGCGAGGGCGTCACCACCGCCGGAGCGCATCGGTCCGCCGGGCCCGTCGGCGCGTCCGCGCTCGACATCGCCGCGGAACAGTGCGACACGCGTGGAGGTGCCGCCCACGTCTGCACCAAGGACGATCATGCAGGTCGGCTCGCGGAGGTGAGCCGACTGGAGAGCAGTGCCACGCACAGCATGATCGCGGTGCCCATGGGGACGTACCAGGGCCACGCAAGCTTGCCGAGCGGCGCGATCGCGGGGACCACATTGGCTGCCAGTTGCTTCGCGAAGATCGTGACCAGCATGACCAGCATCGTGACGATCGCGCCGCGAATGACATCCCGCCCAGTCACACGCGACCGTTCGCTGCTCAGCAGATACACGCCGAGCGTGGCACCGTAGGTCACCGACGCGATTGAGAGGGCGAGCACCACGACTGGCGTGTCGTTCGCGCTTGTGAGGAAGTGGAAGCCGAGCGCCGCGCCGATCAGGGCGACCCCCCACACGAACGAGACCGCGCGTCCGACCCGGAAGAGCTTGCCGGGGTCGCGTTCGCCAGTCCACGACGCGTACAGGTCGTGCGTCAGCGACGACGCCAGCGCGTTGATCGCGGACGAGTGTGAGCCCATCGCGGCGGCAAGGATGCCGGCGATGACCAGACCGGAGAGACCGGATGGCAGGTGATCGAGGATGAACTGCCCAAACACCTGGTCGGCCGGCATGTCGGCCGGCGCGAACCCGGCAGCCCAGATCATGACACCCACCGACAGGAAGAGCAGGAACTGCAAGATGACGACGACACCCGATCCGACCAGCGCGATCCGGGCATCTCGCAGCGAACGCGTGGCAAGGAGGCGCTGCACGATGAGGTGATCGGTGCCGTGGGATGCTGCGGACAGCATCGCACCGCCGAGCAGGCCGCCGAGGAACGTGTAGGGTGCGCTCAGCGAAAGGTGAAAGTCGAATACCCGCAGCTTACCGGCCTCGGACGCCACAGCCAGTGCCGTGTCCATCCCGCCGGCGAGCTCGATCGCGATCCAGAGCGCGGCGACGCCACCGCAGACATACACCAGCCACTGGATCACGTCGGCCCAGATGACCGCCTTGATGCCGCCGAAGTAGGTGTACACCAGCGTGATGGTCCCCATCGCTGTGATCGCGGCGGGCACGCTCCAGCCAGTGAGCAACGCGAGCGGGATCGAGCCCGCGAAGACTCGGACGCCATCACCGAGGAACCGTGTGACGAGGAAGACCATCGACAGCAGCCGACGCGTGGCCGTGCCAAATCGCGTCTCGAGCCGGGCATACGCCGTCTCCTGATCGCCACGGAAATACCCCGGCAGGAGCCAGATCGCGACCGCGATGCGTCCGACGAGATATCCCATCGGGAGCTGCAGAAAGGTCAGGTCACCGCGCGCCCCGATGCCGGGTACCGAGATCACCGTTAACGCCGAGGTTTCCGTCGCGACGATCGAGAGCAGCACGCTCCACGCTGGCAGTTGCTTCGCTCCGAGGAAGTAGTCGCGGGTTGAACGCTGGCCGCGAGACACCCAGAAGCCGACGCCGAGGGTTCCGGCGAAGTAGAGGGCGATGATGGTGAGGTCGAGTGGCGACAAGTTGGAGGGGCTCCGATTGAATCGCGGTGTGTTCAGCTGGTCGATAGTCGATGGTCGATGGTCGATAGGGGCGCTTGCTCTGCCGCGGCATGTAAACGTGTCGACAAGTCCGACAGAAGGCTAGCGCCAACAGAAAAGGGAGCCCTGTGGGCTCCCGGATCCTGGTGTCGACTACCGATCGACTATCGACCGGCGCTTCCCGATCAAGCGTTAAAACTGCTGCCACACCCACACCCACCGGTCGCGTTGGGATTGTTGAACGTGAAGCCGCTGCCCTGCATCGACGTGGTGTAGTCGATCGTAATGCCCGAGAGATACTGAGCAGAGAACGCATCGACAAATACCCGAACGCCATTGAGTTCGGCGGTCATGTCGTCGTCGACGGGATTGTCCTCGATGTTGAGCGAGTACTTGAAGCCCGAACATCCGCCCGGCAGCACCGAGACGCGC
>JANMSC010000402.1:0-2788 GCA_031388885.1 Gemmatimonadales bacterium
AGAGCCGCGTCGAGATCACCGGAGTCGAGCGCGTCCAGAAAGCGGTCGCGATCGGTGGTGATATCAGCGGTCAGGTGGAGTTCGTCGGATGCGGAACGGATCGCTTTGTCGCCAAGCACTTCGCGGAGCCGGTAGAGCACCTGCCGCAGCGAGCTCCGGCCAAGTTCGAGCGCGCTGTCGCCCCAGAAGAGGTCAACCAGCCGTTCGCGGCTGCAGCGTCGGCCGGGGGCCGCGGCGAGGAACGCGAGGAGTGCCAGCGGCTTGGCGACGTCGCGCGGCAGCAGGTCGTGACCCTCGGCGTCGAGCAGCGCGAGGCGACCGAGCGTGATCAGATGGAACGGCGGTGCGGCGGACATGGCACTCCAGGGGGGAGGCGCCAACGGGAGGTCGCTACGGGCTGATGAAAAGGTGCGGCCCGGATCGCAGGGCGGCAAGGAGGGTGCGTGAATTGGGCGTTATTTCGGGGAAGTTGAAGAGGGAGTGGGGGTTATCAACGGGAGTAGAGCGGGGCGGTTGTTCGGAATCGCGGTGTCAGCTCCGTCGGCGTGACGGTGAAATCACACCAGCGGGCGAAGGTTGGGTTGGACGAATCCTGAGACCGCCTCTCTGGCGCTGAGTAGGCCACACATGTCAAGTCGAATCGTGCTTGCCGCCCTGATCTTGGGTCGCTCCGGGTCGGCGATGTTGTCGCAGCCTCAGCCTCAGCACGTGTTGACCAACCGATTGATCGTAAGCATGTTGGCCGGCAACGTGGCGGAACACGCGAACGTCGTAACACTCACGCGACCGCAAGCTTCGCCGGTGCTCGCTCCCTCACACTGGACACCACTGCACCACGAGGCTTGGTTCGATGCTTCGGGTGTCGATCTCGAGACGACGTTGACGGGCGAGGTCTTAGTCACTGGCCAAGATTCGACGCTCCCTTCGCCGAGGGAACTTGTTCATTCCAACTCTCGCGACCTCAGCATCCGGACGCGCGTAGGCATCGTCGTCCCTGTCCTCCTAGCGGACGTTACTCCCAGGCACGAGGACCTAGCACATGGATTGACAGCGAGTGGCCGTGATGGGCACTTCCGATTGGCGAGCACAATCACACCTAACGCGGGGCTCGGAGAGTTCGGCCACGGGACCAAGGTTGGTCGCGATGCTGTAGGTTAGGCGGCTTTGGTCCGGCACCATGGCACCGCTGGTCCATCGGAACTGCAGGTCATGCGCTGGTCACCAGGCGCATGCGGTTACGGCTAGTCCGCGCCGTATTGGCCCCCCCCCCGCCCCCACCACCACCAACCCATCCCCCCACACCACACTCGTCAACACCCCCGACCCCTGCGGCCCGGTCAACCTGGCCCGCGGCATCCCGCCGTCTTCGGGCCACTCAAACGTGACCCGCAAGTAGAGGTCAAGCACCGGATCAGGAGTGACCGCATCCTGAAGCACCACCCTGAACCACCGCCGCTCCGGCACGGGATCACCACACATCGCCCGGATTATCGGTCGCCCGAACAACTCAAAGGTGACCATCGCACTGACCGGATTCCCCGGCAACGCCAGCCACACCCGACCATCGGGCAGCACCGCCATCGCGGTCGGTCCGCCCGGGCGCACCCGCACCCTGCCGAACCGCTCGACCGCGCCCATCATCGACATCGCCTCACGCACATGGTCGTGATCACCCACGCTCACGCCGCCCGCCGTGATGATCACGTCGCAATCACTCGCGCCGCTGACATACGCCACGATCTCCGCCGCATCGTCACCCGCGATGCCGAGCGGGGCCGGCACGCCCCCCGCCTCGCGCACCAGCGCGGTGAGCGCCGGACTGTTGACGTCGGCAAGCTTGCGACCACTCCGAATCGCGTCGGGATCGTCGAGCCCAACCAGTTCATCGCCCCCCGCAAGAATCGCCACGCGCGGAGCACGATGCACCATCGGCTGCGCTTCGCCAACCGCCGCCAATAACGCCACGTGGCGTGGACCGATGCGCGTGCCACGCGCCAGCGCGAGCGCGCCCGCAACCAGCACCCCGCCGGCCGCCCGCACATTCATCCCTGCGTCGCGGTCAGACAAGACCGCAACAACACTCGCACCACGATCGGTGTCTTCCTGCCGAACCACGCTGTCAGCACCCTCCGGCACGGCCGCGCCGGTGAAGATGCGCGCCGCCTGACCAGCGCCAACATGAATCGAAACATCGGCCCCTGCGGCCACCTCACCGACGACATCGAGGCGAACGGGTTGATCTCGCGACGCGCCGCGCACATCCCCTCCGCGCACCGCGTAACCGTCCATCGCCGCATTGGTCCACGGCGGATACGGGCACGGCGCAAAGACGTCGTCGGCAAGCACATGCCCAACAGCGTCGGCAAGCGGAACCCGGAGCGAAGGTTGCGGGCGCACCGCGGCCAGAATGGTGTCGAGCGCCTCACGTACGCTCACGGTCGGGCCGGCCATCGAGCGAACCTCTCGACTAGTAGCGCCGACCCCGGCGCTTCTCGAGGACGACGTCGAACCCCACGGTAATCGACGGTAGCACCTTGGTCACCGTCCGCGTCACCGGTGCCATGTTCTCGAATGCGGTCGGCCCCGACACGACCCGCAGTTGCACCGCCGTCGCGCGTGCCTCGACTCGCAACTGGTATCCAGCGCTCGGCGCGGTCGAGATCCCGAACGCGAGCACACCGGTCGGCTTCACTTCCTTGTCGCTGTCGTTGAGGTAGACCGGCAGCACGATGTTGTTGGTGGGGCCGAAGACTGCGCTGACCGGCACAGTGCTTCTCGGCACGAGCGC
>JANMSC010000036.1:0-12584 GCA_031388885.1 Gemmatimonadales bacterium
TGTGCAAGTCGCCGTGGCTCTCCTGATACGCACCCGTCAGGAAAATGCCGAGAATGTACGGTTCGTCTTCCTTCCATGGGTGCAGCTCAAGCGATGGCTTCCCTTTCCGGCTGCCGGCAAATCGATCGATCTTGCCGTCGGAATCGCAGGTGACGTCCTGGATCGTGCCCCGGCGCGACGGCAGCTCGTCCAGCCGGTGGATCGGCATGATCGGGAAGAGCTGGTCGATTGCCCAGTTATCGGGCAACGACTGGAACAGCGAGAAGTTGCAGAAGTAACGGTCCACCAGTGACGTCTCGAGGTGGGCCGTGAGCTCGGGATACGACGTCCGGTCGTCGCCGATGTGTTGCGCCAGCACGTTGAGCGTGGTGAGGTAGAGTTGCTCGGCGTTCGCCTTGTCGCGCAGCGTATACAGCCCGCTTGCGAAATACTCCTGCGCCCGTTCCTTGGCGTACACCGCGTCGTGGAAGGACTCCTCGATCCGGTCGGGAGAGAGCGTATCGAGATTGTCCTTCATCTCCAGCAGCACCGGATGCGCATCCTCGTCGAGCGTGACCTTCTGCGGTTCGTACTGCGATTCGCAGTCAATCACGTTGATCAGGAGTAGTGAATGGTGGGCCGTGATGGCCCGCCCCGACTCCGAAATCAGGTGCGGCATCGGGATTTCTTCGTTGCGGCAGATGCCGCCGATGGTGTACACCACGTCGTTGGCGTACTCGCGCACGGTGTAATTCATCGAGGCCGGGCGGGTGGTGTGCGATCCGTCATAGTCCACGCCGAGGCCGCCACCCACGTCCACATGCGAGATGTCGAATCCCATCTTGCGGAGTTCGACGTAGTAGCGACCGACCTCCTCGAGCCCGGCCTTGAGGATGCGGATATCGGTGATCTGCGAGCCGAGGTGGAAGTGCACCAGCTTGAGGATGTGGCGCTTGTTCTCGCGTTCAAGCGTGTCGAGCAGGCGCACCAGCTCAACCGCCGAAAGGCCGAACTTTGAGCGTTCTCCACCGCTCTTGGCCCAGCGCCCCGAGCCCTCCGTGGCGAGCTTGATCCGCACGCCAACCGTCGGCTCCACACCCATCTCGTTGGCCACCTTCATGAGCACGTCAAGTTCGCTCACCTGCTCCAGAACGATCATCACGGTGTGACCGAGCTGTTGCCCGATCAGGGCAAGCCGCATGAACTCCTCGTCCTTGTAGCCGTTGCAGACGATGACGTGCTTGGTGCTTTCATTGAGGCCGAGCACCGCCATCAGTTCGGGCTTCGAGCCGCACTCAAGACCGACGCCGTGCGGCGTACCGAACTCGACAATCTCCTGCACCACGTGACGCTGCTGGTTGACCTTGATCGGATACACGGTGGTGTAACCGTTCTCGTAGCCGAACTCCGTGATCGCTTCACGGAAACGGGACGCCAGCTCGGAGATGCGCGAGTGGAGGATGTCGGAAAAGCGGAGCAGGAGCGGCAGCCCCACGCCCTGTTCGCTCATGTCCATCGCGATGTGGAAGAGGTCGATCTCCGGTCCGTCTTCCCGGCCGTCGGGATGGACGACGACGTGGCCTTCGCCGTTCACCCGGAAATAGCCGAGGCCCCAGCCCTTGACGTTGTAGAGCTTCTCGGCGTCGCGCACGGTCCACGTCGCCGCTTCGGCAGCGGGGGGCAGGACAGGCGGCGCGGTGGTAGTGCTCATCGGCCTCGGCTCCTCAGCGTGATGCGGGCAACGGTCAGGGCACAATCCTAACGGTCGCGAGCGGCTGGGGACAGCGAACCGACCGGTGGCCTGAGGTCGCTCGGCTAGCGGCCCGCCGAAAGCCGACAATGAACCCTCGGCGCCTCAGCCGGTTTATCCTGCTAGCCAGCGAACACGCTCACGAACCGGGAGTGTTGGATGGCAGCACTACGCGGCTGGTCAGTCCGTGTCGGCAGGGTTGGAGAGACCCAGGTCCGGGTGCACCTCACGATGGTCCTCCTCATCGCGTGGTACGCGTGGAGCGGGTGGCGTCTCGCCGGTGGTGCCGGCGCATTCGATCAGGTCGTGTTCATCATCCTGCTCTTTGCGTCGGTGCTGCTGCACGAGTTCGGGCACATCCATGCCGCGCGGCACTATGGCATCGGTACACCCGACGTGTTGCTCACTCCAATTGGCGGGCTCGCGCGGATCGCACGGATGCCAGACACGCCCCGGCAGGAACTGGTCATCGCGCTGGCGGGGCCACTCGTCACGTTGCTCATCGCCGTGGCGCTGATCGTCATATTCGTGGCGAGTGGACACCGCGATGCGCTTGCGCCCGGTGGCGTGCTCGACCTGCCGCTCTGGGGCGCACTGCTCTATGCCAACGTGGCACTGCTGCTGTTCAACCTGATCCCGGCCTTTCCGATGGACGGTGGTCGGGTGCTGCGGGCACTGCTTGCCGCCCGTCTCGGCATGGTCCGCGGCACCCGGATCGCCGCGCGCGTCGGGCAAGTCCTGGCGATCGTGTTCGCGTATGCCGGCTTCCGATACTCACCGATGCTCCTGCTCATTGCGTCATTCGTCTTTCTCGGCGCGCAGGCGGAGTACGACGCGGTTCGGCACACGGACCCGGACATCCGCTGATGCGCATCGCGGTGACCGGCGCCACCGGCATGCTCGGCCGGGCACTGCTTCCGTTCCTGACGCGGCGCGGTCACACGACCGTTCCGATTTCACGTCGCCCGGTGGCCGACGGCATCGTCTGGGATCCCCGCCGACACACGATCGACACCGACGGGCTCAACGACCTCGATGCGGTGGTGCATCTCGCTGGTGAGAACATTGCGGGCAAGCGCTGGACCGCCGAGCGCAAGCAGGTGCTCCGTGAAAGCCGAGTGGGGCCCACGGCGTTTCTCGCAAGCACGATCGCTGGTCTCACGCACAAGCCGCGGGTGCTTGTGAGCGCATCGGCGGTTGGCATTTACGGTGAGCACGGCGACGACATCGTCGACGAATCGACGCCGCCCGCCAGCGGCTTCCTCGGGCAGCTCGCTGTGGCGTGGGAGGGCGCTGCCGATCCGGCCCGCGCCGCCGGGGTCCGGGTCGTGCATCCGCGTTTCGCGACCATCCTGTCGCCCACGGGCGGCGCGTTGGAGAAGATGCTGCCGCCGTTCAGGCTGGGGCTGGGCGGACCCCTCGCTGGCGGGCACCATTGGACGCACTGGGTTGCGATTGACGACGTGGTTGCGGCGATCCTGTTCCTGATCGTACAGGACTCGCTGCATGGAGCGTTCAACGTCGTGGCGCCGGGCATCGTGCGGAACGCGGAATTCACGCTGACGTTGGCGCATGCGATTCACCGACCAGCCGTCGTCCCCGTGCCGCGCGTCGCGTTGCGGCTGCTGTTCGGGGAGCTGACCGACGCGGCGTTGTTGACCAGTATTCGGGTGGTGCCGCGCAGGCTTGAGGAGGCGGGGTTTGCGTTTCAGTTCGCCAGCATCGGCCCGGCATTGAAACACGTGCTTGGCGGACGTGCCGGCAGGTGACGGACGTGCGATTGAGGGGGCCAACGATTGCCGTGTAATGGTTCCCCTCGTATATCTAAGTGATCAACCGTTCGGAGGCGCAATGAAGTACGCGACGATATCGAACGTCATTTCCGGCGGTCCAGACGCCGCGGCCGACCCGCTGCCCCAACTCGACGTGTACAATCCGAGCACCGGCACGGTGATCGCGCAGGTGCCGATGTCGGGGCACCGCGACATCGATCTCGCGGTCCGGGCCGCCAGCAAGGCGTTTCCCGCCTGGGCCGCGACGCCCATCAAGGAACGGGTGCAGGTTTTCTTCCGGTACAAGGCGCTGCTCGAGAAACACATCGACGAACTCGCCGCGCTTGTCACCGAGGAGAACGGTAAAATCGCCGCGGAGGCGCGCGCTGAAGTGCTCAAGTCGGCGGAACTGTCGGAGTTCGCCTGTTCGCTCCCCCAGATCGTCACCGGCGAAGTCCTCGAAGTGAGTCGTGGCGTGGAGTGTCGGATCGAACGCTACCCGGTGGGTGTCGTCGCCTCAATCACGCCATTCAATTTCCCGAACATGGTGGCCAACTGGACGATCCCGAATGCGCTCGCGCTTGGCAACACGATGATCCTGAAACCGTCGGAGCTGGTGCCACTGAGCGCGATACGCATTGCGGACCTGCTGCGAGACGCGGGGTTACCGGACGGCGTGCTGCAGATCGTGAATGGGGGGAAGGAAACAGTCGAGGCGATCTGTGACCATAGTGGCATCGCGGCCGTAAGCTTCGTCGGCTCGACCAAGGTCGCCAAGATCGTCTATCGACGCGCCACCGCAACGCTCAAGCGTTGCCTTGCCCTCGGCGGCGCCAAGAACCATCTCATCGTGATGCCCGACGCCGATCTCGAGATGACCTCGACGAATGTGGTTGCTTCGATGAGCGGATGCGCCGGACAACGGTGCATGGCGGCCAGCGTGATGCTCGGCGTCGCGAATGTGGACCACATCATCAGGCGCATGGTCGAGGTTGCCCAGGCGATCATCCCGGGAACGCACGTCGGCCCGGTTATTTCGCGAGAGTCGAAGGAGCGAATCGTACGCTTCATCAACGAGGCCGAGGCAGCTGGCGCGACAGTGCTCGTCGACGGCAGAAATGCCGACGTGCCCGGACGCGCGGACGGCTACTGGCTGGGGCCAACGATCCTCGATCACGTCACCCCCGACATGCGGATCGCCAAGGAAGAGGTGTTCGGACCGGTGCTCGTCATCATCCGGACAGGAGACGTGGACGAAGCGCTGCGCGTCGAGAACGGATCACCGTACGGCAACGCGGCGTCGGTGTTCACCGAAAGCGGCGGCATTGCGCGCCGCGTGATGGAGCGGGCGAGCGCGGGGATGGTCGGCGTCAACGTGGGCGTGCCCGTGCCGCGCGAGCCGTTCTCGTTCGGCGGATGGAACGACTCGAAGTTCGGCGTCGGTGACATCACCGGTCGCGGATCGATCGAGTTCTGGACCCAGGCCAAGAAGATCACGACCAAGTGGAATCGCGACGCCGGCACCAACTGGATGAGCTGACGCCGTGGTGAGGCGTCCGGGACAGCTCCACGAACACCGGCACCGCCCCGTATGCACAAGCAACTCTGAGGAGGTTCCCATGTCGCATCGCGCCGTGACCTTCACCGGCATCACGTTCGAGAATCCTTTCCTGCTTTCGTCGGCGCCGCCGACCGAGTCGGAGAGCAACATCATGCGCGCCTTCGACGCGGGGTGGGGAGGCGTGGTGACCAAGACCATCGGGCTGCACCCGGTGGTCAACGTTTACGGTGCCAAGGCAAAGTTCATGCGCACGTCGGTTGATGATGCCCGCGTGTCGATGAAAAAGCGCGACGGTACGGCGCTCCACTCGTCGTGGAACTGGGAGCTGATCTCTGACAAGACGATCGACTGGTGGATCCCACGACTTCGGCGCATCAAGGAGGCGCACCCGACCAAGGTGCTGATCGCGTCCATCATGGCGGGTTCAGGCAACGACAAGGAGCTGCGCGCGTGGCAGACCCTCGCCACTGCCTGCCAGGAGAATGGCGCCGACGGCCTGGAGCTCAACTTCTCCTGTCCGCACATGGACCGGAAAGACATGGGCTCCAACATCGGTCGCGACCAGGGGCTCTGCTCGGTGGTGACCGAGGCGGTCAAGGACGTCGCGACGATCCCGGTCTGGACCAAGCTCACCCCGAGCACGTCGGACATCGTGATCGAGGCCGGCGCGTGCCTCCGCGGCGGTGCCGACGCCATCGTGTCGTCCAACACCTTCCCCTCCATCCCGGTGATCGACCCGGAGACGCTCGAGTTCGAGATCAACGTCGACGGCTTTGTGTCGAGCGGAGGACTGGGCGGGCCGGCGATTCTCCCAATTTCACTCGCCAAGATGGCAGCGATGACGCAGGCGTTCCCCGCCGCCAGCTTCTCGGGCATCGGCGGCGTCTCCGATTTCAACCAGGCGGCGAGCTACTTTCTGCTGGGCTGTGGCACGGTGCAAGTGTGCACGGCAGCGATGCTCGACCGCGCCGTTGGTCCCGAGGTCATCAAGCACCTCCTCGCCGGACTCGATCAATTCTTCGATACGCATGCCGACAAGGGGTGGACGTCGATCGAGGATTTCCGCGGCATCCGCCGCGATCGCGTCGTCCTGCAATCGGCGATCCGCCGCCCCAGCGACGCCGACTATCACGAGGGCTACGAGGGCGTGGAAGGATACGCCGCGCCGGACCAGGTCGCCGCGCGATGACCGGCATCGCCGCGCACATCGAGATGCCGCCGCATGCGCACGTACCACGGCGCTACGATGGGCCGTCGCGCGGCGAGGTGTTGGCAATGCGCCGCAAACACATGAACCCGGCGGTGTTCACGATCTACCACGATCCGCTGATGATCGTCGAAGGCCACATGCAGTGGCTCTTCGACGAAACGGGACGCCGCTATCTCGACCTGTTTGCAGGCATCGTCACCGTCTCGTGTGGACACTGCCACCCAAAGATCACGGCGGCGATCCACGAGCAGGTCAACACGCTTCAGCACGGCACCACCATCTACCTGCATCCGAACGTCGCGCAGCTCGCCAAGAAGCTTGCGAGCAAGATGCCACCCGGGCTCGACGTCACGTACTTTGTAAACACTGGCAGCGAAGCCAACGACCTCGCCGTCCAGATGGCGCGCCTGTTCACCGGCCACACCGACGTCATCGCCGTGCGCAACGGCTATCACGGCGGGAGTCCGAGCGCGATGGGGCTCACCTCGCCGAGCACCTGGAAATACCCGCTGCCGGGCGCGGTGGGCGTGCATCACGCCGTCTGCCCAGATCCCTATCGTAGCCCGTTCACTGGCAGTCCCGAAGAGATCGCCTCGGCGAGTGTTCGCGACATCCACGACCTGATTCGCTGTTCCACCTCGGGCAACGTGGCGGCGTTCATCGCCGAGCCCATTCAGGGCGTCGGCGGGGCAACCCAGGGCGCTCGCAATTATCTGGGTGAAGCCTACGCCGTCATTCGGGCGCACGGCGGGCTGTGCATCGCCGATGAGGTCCAGACCGGATTCGGCCGCACCGGGGAGCACTACTGGGGGTTTCAGCACTCGGGCGTGACGCCGGACTTCGTGACGATGGCGAAGGGCATCGGCAATGGTGTGCCGCTCGCCGCCGTCACGACGCGGATGGAGATCGCCGAGACGCTCAAGCAGCGGCTGCACTTCAACACGTTTGGCGGCAATCCGGTCTGCATGGCGGCCGGGCTCGCCGTGCTCGATGTCATTGATGAGGACGGACTCCAGGAAAACGCGCGCGTCGTCGGTGCGCGGTTCAAGTCGGGGCTCCAGAAACTCGCCATGAGTCACCGCGTCGTGGGCGACGTCCGCGGTATGGGGCTGATGCTCGGGGTGGACCTGGTGCGCGATCGCGGCACCCGTGAACCGGCGCGGGAAGCCGCCGCGGTCGTGATGGAAGCGACTCGCGAGATGGGCGTGCTGATCGGCAAGGGCGGGCTCGACGGCAACGTGTTGCGGATCAAGCCGCCGATGTGCATCACTCTCGATGATGCGGACTTCGCGCTCGACGTGCTCGATCGCGCGTTCACCCAGGCGGCGCGGTAGCCGGGTTTCTCAGACGAGGAGCGAAGTATGCGCTTTGACACCGTGGTCACGGGCGGCAACGTCGTGACGCCGGACGGCGCCATCGCCGCCGACATCGGCATCACGGGTGAGACCATCGCGGCCATCGGACCAGCGCTCGATGCCACCGGCGCCACGATCATCGACGCGTCGGGGCACCACGTCATTCCGGGCGTGCTCGACGTGCATGTGCACCTCGCCCTGCCCTTCATGGGGGCCGTCTCGGCCGACGACTATCGCACCGGCACCCGCGCCGGCGCACGCGGCGGCGTCACGACGCTGATCGACTTCGCCATTCCCTACAAGGGCGACTCGCTTTCCGCCGCCGCCGACAATTGGCACCAGCGCGCCGAAGGGAAGGCGCTGATCGACTATACCTTCCACATCTGCGTGACCCGATGGGATGAGCACAAGGACCAGATCAAGGGCATGGTCGACCGCGGCTTCTCCACCTTCAAGGAGTTCATGATCTACGAGTCCGAGGGGTGGCAATCGGATGACCGTGCGATGTTCGGCACCCTCGAAAAGATGAAGGAATACGGATCGATGCTCCTGGTGCACGCCGAGAGTTCGCGCGTGCTCGACGAGCTCATTGCGCGGCACCACACCCCCGAGCTGATGCAGCAGTATGGTGCGCGGTTGCACCGGATGACCCGTCCCAACTTCATCGAGGCCGAGGCCATCCAGCGCGCGGTAATGTGGAGCGAAGCCACCGGTGGTCAGCTCTACATCGTGCACATGAGCACCGGCGAGGGTGCCGACATCATTCGTGCAGCGCAGCGTCGCGGCGTGCCCGTGCTCGCTGAAACGTGCGTGCAGTACCTCGTGCTCGACGACACCGTGTTTGATCGCGAGGACGGCCACCTCTATGCCTGTTGTCCCCAGCTCAAGAAGCCGGCCGACGTGGAACGTCTCTGGCGGGGTGTGAATGGCGGCGAAGTCTCCGTCATCTCGACCGACACATGCACCTTCACCCGCGAGCAAAAGGCCCTCTGGCAGGGAGACTGGACGAAGATTCCCATGGGCATGCCCGGCCTCGAGACGCTGCTGCCGCTCGCCTACACCAAGGGCGTGCTCGGCGGCCGGATAACGCTTGACGAGATGTGCCAGAAGTTGAGCACCGCGCCGGCGCAGATCATGGGGCTCGCGCCGAAGAAGGGCGCGATACAGGTGGGGGCCGACGCCGACATCGCCATCATCCACCCGACGAAGACGATGAAGGTGGACCCAGCCACGGTGGAGACCAACGCCGACTGGTCGCCGTACGACGGCTGGGAACTGGCCGGGTTCGCGCGGACCACGCTCTCTCGGGGCGAGGTGATCGTTGACGATTACAAGGTCGTCGGCCGGGAAGGTCGCGGGCAGTGGCTGCCGCGGAAGAGTGCCGGCCTCGCTCCCGTCGGTGCCGGGTGACGCTCAACACCAGCGCGCCATTCCACCCGGTGCCGATCACGGAGAGCCGGCTCTGGAACGCCGACCTCGCACCAACCACACCCGCAACACGCACCTGGAACACCTATCACATCGCGGCGCTCTGGATCGGCATGAGCGTGGTCATCACGACCTACACCCTCGCCTCCGGCCTGATGTCGCAGGGAATGAACTGGTGGCAGGCGATGGGCACCATCCTGCTCGCCAACGTCATCGTCCTCATCCCGATGATCCTCAACGCCCACGCCGGTACGAAGTACGGCGTGAGCTTCCCGGTGCTGTGCCGCGCAAGCTTTGGCGTGCGGGGCGCGAACATCCCGGCGCTGCTGCGCGCGGTGGTGGCGTGCGGCTGGTTCGGGATCCAGACGTGGATCGGCGCGCTCGCGCTCGATGCGCTGGTAAACGCCGTGTGGAGCGGCTGGAGCGGCGTCAGCAGCCACACCGCGATCGCCTTCGCCACGTTCTGGGGCATCCAGGTGGCGATCATCCTCAAGGGCACCGAGGGGATCAAGATGCTCGAGAGTTGGTCAGCGCCGCTCTTGCTCGGCGGCGGTGCCGTGCTCCTCATCTGGGCCGTTCGCAACGGCGGTGGACTCAGCAACGTGCTCGCCCAGTCCCAGTCGCTGCAATCGGGGAATGCAAGATTCTGGACGATCTTCCCTGCCGCACTCACCGCGAACGTGGGATACTGGGCAACGCTCAGCCTCAACATTCCGGACTTCACACGCTACGCCAGGAATCAGCGCTCGCAGATGCTCGGCCAGGCGCTGGGGCTGCCGCTGACGATGACGGCATTCGCCTTTATCGGCGTGGCAGTGACGAGCGCCACGATCGTGATCTTCGGCGAGCCCATCTGGGACCCGGTCGTGCTCGTCACTCGCATCGGCGGCGTCGGGGTGATTGTGTTCGCGACGCTCGTGGTGCTTGCGGCGCAACTCACGACGAACATGGCCGCAAACGTCGTCTCACCGTCGAATGATTTCTCGAACCTGAGCCCGCGGCGCATCAGTTATGTCACCGGTGGCCTGATCACCGCAGTGATCGGCGTGCTGATGATGCCGTGGCGGCTCTACTCAGATTCGGCCGCATACATCTTCACCTGGCTGCTTGGGTATTCGAGCCTGATGGGCGCACTCGGCGGGATCCTCATCGTGGACTACTGGATCATCCGCAAGCAGCGGCTCAACGTGGACGCCCTGTTCAGGGAGGATGGCGAGTACACCTATCGGAACGGCGTCAATCCCCGTGCGGTCATCGCCCTCGTCGTCTCCGTGCTCCCCGTGGTGCCCGGCTTCATCCGTGCTGCCACGACCCCTGGTGGCGTGGTGCCGGATCCGGGGTTGCTCGACACCCTCTACTCGTTCGCCTGGTTCGTGACCTTCGCTCTCAGTGCCCTGCTCTACTTTGTGTTGATGCGCGGCAGCGATGCCGCTGGCTCCCCACGCAACCCGTAACACCACCGAGCGCGCCATGCCCAGATTCGTCAAATGCGGCCTCATTCAGGCCACCCATGCCTGCGACACCGGCGAACCCCTCGCGATCATCCGCGAAGCCAACATCAACAAGCATCTTGAGATCATCGAGAAGGCCGGCGCTGAGGGCGTCCAGATCCTGTGCATGCAGGAGATCTTCACCGGCCCGTACTTCTGCGCCGAGCAAACCACGCGCTGGTACGACGCCACAGAATCCATCCCCGACGGACCGACGACGACGTTGATGCAGGAGATGGCAAAGAAGCATCGGATGGTGATCGTCGTGCCGTTGTACGAGGTGGACGGCACCGGCGTGTACTACAACACCGCCGCCGTGATCGATGCCGACGGCCGCTACCTGGGCAAGTATCGCAAGAACCACATTCCGCACACGGCGCCGGGATTCTGGGAGAAGTACTACTTCAAGCCGGGCAACCTCGGCTACCCGGTATTCAAGACGGCGTACGCGACGATCGGGGTGTACATCTGCTACGACCGCCACTTCCCGGAAGGCGCACGCGCGCTCGGACTGGCTGGCGCCGAGATCGTGTTCAACCCCTCGGCGACGGTGGCGGGGCTCTCGGAATATCTCTGGAAGCTCGAGCAGCCGGCACACGCGGTGGCGAATGCCTATTTCGTCGGGGCCGTCAATCGCGTCGGTGTGGAAGGGCCATGGAATATCGGCGAGTTCTACGGACAGAGCTATTTCTGTGATCCGCGCGGGCAACTCGTGGCGGAAGCAAGCAGAGACAAGACGGAGCTGGTCACCGCCGACCTCGACCTGGACATGATTCGTGAGGTGCGCAACGTCTGGCAGTTCTTCCGCGACCGGCGCCCGGAGACGTACGGGGCGTTGACTGCGCCGTAGCCCACGCGGTCCGCACGATCGGCTCGAACCCCCGCCAGGGTCAGTCGCGCGCGAAGCCCTCCCGCGCGCCATCTTGGCGTGCCGTTCGCACCCGGTGGCGCAGCGCCGACCAGAGGTAGCCGAGCGCCGCGACCGCCTGCGACGCAATCAGGAGCAACGACTGGCGCATCGGCTGCGGATCCCCGCCCACGAACGGGGCGCGTAGCATGCCAGAATAGAAGTCGAACGATTCGACACCCGCCCGGTGACCGCGGCGGCGCGCGCGGACCCGGTGAAAGCGCCAGGCGCCGCCGCCATATCGGAAGTGCAGCCGCGCAAACCCCGCGAGGGAGAGCATCGACGCGTGCCAGACCAACGCGTCGGGCGCGTATACGAGGGGGTGACCTCGGTGCAGACAGCGATCGCTCCAGTCTCGATCTTCCGAGGCGAACGCGAAGCTCGCATCGAAGCCGCCGACGCGTTCGAAGACGTCGGTGCGAACACCCAGATTGTTGGTCGTGAAGAATGGCAGCCGCCCGCGCCGTTCCACGTGGTAGTAGCGATAGAGGAACGCGAGAAGCGTATGGCTCGCACGAACGTACGAGTTGCCGGGGTCCGCATTGGCGACCATCCCACCGATTACGCCGTCCTGTTGCTGGCCCAGCTGTGCCACGAGCGCCGAGAGCCAGTGCACGTCGGCCGTGCAATCGTCGTCGATGAAAGCCAGGATTTCCCCGCTCGCGGCGGCCACACCCCGATTGCGTGCGGCCCCCGGGCCGCCGTGCGGCACGGCAAGCAACGTGAGGCGCAGCGTGCTGTGGGTGGCGACGAGGTCCGCCAGGTGGCTGGCCCCACCGTCATCTACGACGATGACCTCGAATCGGTCCTGCGGATAGTCCTGCGCGACGAGCGAGGCGACGCACCGACCAAGCGCCTCGGGGCGTTGATACGTAGGGATGACAACTGACACGAACGGATCGGGAACAACGGTCATGCGTTCGCCCCGGCGTGCCGCTCTCGCGGCTCGTTGCGACGGAACTCCCAGTCGACCAGCGCCGCCCGCGACCGACCCGCGCCCGCGAGGCACCCCACGCACTGTCCGGCGGCGTCAACGATGAGGCCAATAACAAGTACCGGCGTCACGCGGGCGGTGAGCGACGGTTCCCAGCCGGCTGCCATCGCCTGGCCAAGATGTCGGCGCAGACGTACC
>JANMSC010000039.1:0-4958 GCA_031388885.1 Gemmatimonadales bacterium
CGAACGACCGAACAACGATGCGGCTTCAGCTGACCGGAATCGTGCGAACCGCTGGCGACCCGGACGGGCTGCGCAGCGACTTTGGCTGGGTCGGCCGGCTCGAGGCGACGCGCCTCACGACCTCGAACCTCACGGTGGCGGTCGAGGCCGGCTCTCAGGTCGTTCCGATGCTCGATCAGGCGTACGGATCGCTCGAATCGGGACTCGGTGCATTCGTCATGCGGCGCGACTACCGCGACTGGTTCAACTCGCGCGGTGTCGGCGTACAGGCCGCGTTCACTCCGATGCCCGGTCTCGCACTCGACGGCAGCTTCCAGTGGACGCGGGAGCGAACGTTGCGCGCGGTTGACGCGTTCTCGATTCTTCGGGCGACTGATGCGTGGCGGCCCAACCCCGTGATCGACGACGGTCGCTACCGGATCGCGACGATCGGCGCGTCTTGGGACACGCGCGACGATCGCGCCCGGCCCGCGTCGGGCTTCTGGATTCAGGGGCACATTCGGCGCGTAATGAGCGATGCACTCACGCCGGTCTCGTTGCCGTCGGTGATTCGTGACATCGTGCCGACAACCGGTTACGGCTCCACCGAGATCGACTTCGACGTTCGCCGCTACCTCCGACTCAATCCCCGGCAGGCGGTGCACCTGCGCTTCGCGGGCGGTGGCTGGATCGGCGGCGATCCACTCACGGTGCAACGGCGGCGGTCGATGGGCGGAACCGACCCCCTCGCCGGATATGCCTTCCGCCGCGTGACGTGCGACCGGCGACGACGCCCGGATCCGGCGCAAACCGCCCTCTGTGACCGCCAGCTGCTTTTTCAGGCCGAGTTCAGGCGAACGATCGACCTGGGCCTGGATCAGCGGATCGCCGGGCTCGACTTGGGGCTCGCCGAGCCCGACATTGTCCTGCTCGCGGACGCGGGCACCGCGTGGGTGGCAGGCGACGGCGCCGGCCGCGTCCCCAGCGGTCGCATCCAGGCATTCAGCGAATGGCGCGGCGATGTCGGCATCGGGCTCGAGGGCCGGCTGTTCGGCGTGTATCTGTCGAAAGCCGTGGCAGACGACGCCTCGCCCCGGCTCAGCGTTCGGCTTAGCCGTCGCTTCTGATCGTCGTGCGCCGGTTCCTCTTCGGGCTCGCCGTGTTGCTCGGCGGCGCTGCGTCTCAGGCGTCGGCGCAGACGCGCGTGCGTCTCGAGGCGACCGTCCAACCGGGCACCAACGCGCCCCTGATCCGCTTGTGGAACCTGTTCGATGAACCGCGCTGGCGCCAGGCGATGGAGCGATCGCTGCCGGTGCGATTGCACTGGCGGCTCCAGGTGTGGCGCTCGCGCCCGGGATGGATCGACAGTCCGGTATCGACGCATGAGTGGGACGTCGTGATCCAGCGAGAACCACTCCTCGAGCAGTATCGGCTAGCGGTGCAACTGCGAGGTCTCCGCGCCAACGTCCGCTCGTACCCTTCGCTCGATGCGCTGCAACTGGTGTACGACCAAGCACAGCCGGTGCGGGGCGTTGCCCCGACACAGGTCGGCGAATGGTACTATCGGGTCAATGTCGAGATCGAGACGCTGAATGACGAGGATTTTGCTCGGATGCGGCGCACCACCGACGGATCGAACCCTGGTGGAATCGGGGCGGCGGTGGGGCGCATGCTCTTCATGTTCGGGCTGCCCAACGACCGGCTCAACGCCCAGACCACGGTCTTCCGAGTCGCGCCGCGCGGGTAACAGTCACCGGCCGCGGATGGCCGCCAGCGCGTTATCGCCATAGAAGAGCTTGATGTACTTCATCTGCGGCGGAGTCAGGCGGCGGATCGCCCACGACAGGTGCACGAAGTGCGGCTCGGTCGGCGGATGCAGCGGATGCATCCGGATTTCCGACGGCAGGTGGCTCCCCTTGCGGGTATTGCACGTCGAGCACGCGGTCACGACGTTCTCCCACGCGTTCGTCCCGCCGCGCGACTGCGGCACGACGTGATCGCGGGTGAGACATTCGCGTGGCCGAAATTCGTGCGGCGTACGCGCACAATACTGGCAGCGGTAGCCGTCTCGGGCGAAGAGAAATGTATTGGTGACCTGACGGCGGAAGCGGCGGGGGACGTGCACAAAACGAACGAGCCTGATGATCGCGGGTCGCGGCATTCGCATTCGGACGCTTCGGATCTGCTCGTTGCCGTCGGCCTCGACGATCTCGGCCTTCCCCTCAATGACGAGGCGAAGGGCCCGACGCGTCGGGACCATGGTCAGCGGTTCAAATGAGGCATTTAGGGCCAAACAGCGCACCCGTGTCTCCCAGACGGCGTCATGCACGAATATCACGACCGGGGCGCGGATTCAAGGGGTCGTCATCGTCCCGTGACCCACCGTGCACCAATCGCCCACCAAGCCAGGTACCAAACACCCCCCCGCCTCCCGCAGACAAAACAGCCTCCTCCGGGTCAGTGGTCTCGCCGACCCCGACCGCGATCAAGTCTGCCCACTTCCCTTTCTCGAGCGTCCCGATGGTGCTGTCGAGGCCAAGTGCTTCGGCGCCGCCAACGGTCAGGGCACGCACTGTTGCGGCGGCGTCCCACCCGGCCAGCAGGCGAGCAGCGCGCGCCTCCGCGAAGAGATCTGGCGGGGCGACGCTGACTTCAGAATCCGTTCCGAGCCCCAGCCGAATCCCGCGATCGAGGAAGCGCCGAACTCGTGCGTCAGCGGCGTGGTGCCGCCGGTTCGACCGGGGGCAGTGCGCCACCGCGCATCGGTTCCGCGCGATCAATTCCGCGTCGGCGTCGGTCGCATGTATCACATGAATGCAGAGAGTTCGTGGTCCGAGCACGCCGTGACGTTCGAGCCACGCAATCGGCGACACGGCATCGTGCGAAGGCCGCGGGATCGCGCGCTCGCGCCATGCATCAGCGAATGTGCCGGTGAAGTCTCGCAATAGTGCGGACTCGTCCGCCCCCACGGCGACATGCACCGCCATCGGCGCACCATGGCTGCGCGCCAGGTCGCTCGCCGCGCGATAGAGCGCACCACTCACGGTGTATGGCGCATGTGGCGAAAGCCCCAACTGCACCCGGCCGGTAGCGTGACGCGCAAGGCGGTCGAGGTCGCATGAATACGCTTTCATCGCGGGAACACATTCGTCGGGGTGCGCACCAAACACCTCGTGATGGGCTGCGCCGCTCGCACCGAGCGTGTGGAGCGCCGCGATGACCTGCCCGGTACTACCCGTGTCGCATACTGTCGTGACACCGGAACGCCAACCCGCGCGGATGCCATCCTGCGCAGCTACGAAGAATGCCTCGTCGCTTCGCGCCGCCTTGACCCGGATGAGATGGTTGATCCAGGCCCGGAAATCGTCGTCCTCGACCTGCCCCGCGAAACCGGTCAATTCGAGGTGCGTGTGGGTATTGACGAGGCCGGGCATGAGGGCGGCGCCGTCGAGGTGCCGGTGCAACGATTCGGTCGGACGACTCACCTGATCGTCGGGTCCGGCCTCGGCGATGTGGCCCTGTTCGTCGATCAGGATTGCGCCGTCGGCAACCGGTGGGCTTGACACCGGCATGACCCACGGCGCCGTGAGGCGGAGCCAGGTCAGTTGCCGCCGCCCGGGCGGAATGGCGAGTGGAGCGGACAAAACTCGCGAGGCTCACTGCCCGGCGGGTAGTAACGGATCTCGCGCACATCCTCGGGACAGAACGGCGTCGCCCGGAACCCGGTGGACCGATCGATCTCGACCGGCACCAGTGCCTGCGCCGGTTCAGCCCAGCCAGCAGGTGTCTTCCGCCGTTGGTAGATCTCGGTCATCATCTGCGTGAACGCAGGCGCCGCAAGCCGACCGCCCTGTGCGTTCGGCATGATCTTCTGCGGCCGGTCGAACCCGATCCAGACGCCAGCCACGAGGTCAGAGGTGAACCCGACGTACCACACGTCGAAGTAGTCGTTGGTTGTGCCGGTTTTTCCGCCGGATGGAATGGTGAAACCAGCACGATAGACGGCGCCGTACGCCGTGCCATTCGTCACGACGCCGCGAAGTGCCGAGTTCAGCGCCCACGCAGTGCCCTCGTTCAGCACCTGGACCTTCCGCACCTCGGGCTCCCAGAGAATGTTGCCGTCGCGATCCTCGACGCGCAGGATCGCGTTCGGCTCGACCCGTGTGCCGACATTGGCAAAGGTCGAATACGCCGCGATCATCTCGATCGGGTGGACCGAGGGCGACCCGAGCATGAGTGATGGCACCGCAGGCAGGCGCGACGTAATGCCGAAGCGCCGGGCCATCTGGATCACCGGTGTGATCCCGGTGCGGAGCCCCACCCGCACGGCCACGCTGTTGGTGGATTTCCAGATTGCCTCGCGAATCGTCATCGTCGCGCCCGAAAACTTGCCGTCGTAATTCTGTGGTTCCCAATTCGCCTGCCCGACAAGCGGAATCGAAACCGGCTCGTCGACCACGGTCTCGTCGAGCGAGGTCCCCTGTTCGAGCGCCGCCGCGTACACGATTGGCTTGAACGCCGAGCCAGGCTGGCGCTCCGCTTGCACCGCGCGATTGTACTTCGAATCAGTAAAATCTCGACCGCCCACCATCGCGAGGATGTTGCCGGTCTTGGCCTCGATCACGACCGACGCCCCCTGGAGGTAGGGAGTGTTGTTGCGGTCGCCGCTGCCTGCCTCTCCTTTCTTCTCGCCTTCGAGGTAGTCGGCGTACGACTTGTGGGGAAACCGGCCGAGCTCACCGCGCTCGATCCGCTCGAGTTGATCCTTCATCGCTCGCTCAACGGCGGCCTGCGCGTCAAGATCGAGCGTGGTGTAGATCCGAAAGCCCTTGTTGTTCAGGTCGTCACCGAACCGCGTTCGCAACTGCAACCGGACATACTCAACGAAGTACTCGCCCAGGGTGCTGTTATCGGGGCGCGACGAAAGCGCGAGCGGATACGCTTTCCACGTGTCGGCGTCCTCGGCTGTGAGTGCTCCG
>JANMSC010000379.1:0-2444 GCA_031388885.1 Gemmatimonadales bacterium
CAACGAGCAGGCGCCGCGTATCGTCGAGGACCAGGTCACGTATCCCATCGCGGCCGAGATGCTTAAGGTCCCCGGAGCTCGCGTGGTGCGGGGGTACTCGTTCTTCGGCGTCTCGTTCGTGTACATCATCTTCGAAGACGGAATCGATCTCTATTGGGCGCGCTCGCGGGTGCTCGAGTATCTCAACGGCATTCGCGGCAAACTCCCCGCAGCCGTCACACCGACGCTCGGCCCCGATGCGACCGGGCTCGGATGGGTCTACCAGTACGCGCTCGAGGATACGACCGGGCGACTGAATCTCGCCGAGCTGCGGAGTTTGCAGGACTGGTACCTGCGCTATGCGCTGACCGCGGTGCCGGGTGTGTCGGAGGTCGCGACGGTGGGGGGGTACGAAAAACAGTACCAGATCGATCTCGATCCGGCCAAGCTGTTGGCGTATGGGATTACCATCACGCAGGTGATGGGGGCCGTCCAGAACGCCAACAACGACGTCGGCGCGATGGTGATGGAATTGTCGGAGCGCGAGTACATGGTGCGTGGGCTCGGCTATCTCAAATCGCTGGCAGATATCGAGGAGGTCGTTGTCGGGGCCACACGTTCGGGAACGCCGATTCGCGTGGCGGAACTCGGCCGCGTGTCGATCGGGCCGGCCATTCGGAGAGGCATTGCCGAGTTGGACGGGCGTGGCGATGCGGTCGGCGCGATCGTCGTCATGCGCTTCGGGGAGAACGCGTTGACGACCATCAAGAGTATCAAGGAGCGCCTGGCCGAGATATCGAAAGGGCTCCCTGCGGGCGTGGTCGTGCGACCCGTGTACGATCGCAGTGACCTGATCGAGCGATCGATCGACAACCTTCGGAAAAACTCATCGAGGAGTCGATCATCGTCGCCCTTGTGTGCATAATCTTCCTTCTCCACGCTCGCTCAGCGCTGGTTGCGATCCTCACCCTTCCCGTCGGCATCCTCATGGCGTTCATCGCCATGCGCTGGGTCGGCGTGGGGGCCGACATCATGTCGCTCGGCGGGATCGCCATCGCGATCGGCGCGATGATCGATGCGGCGATCGTAATGATCGAGAACATGCACAAGCATCTGGAACGCGCCATCGACGCGAAAGAGAGGGCGCGAGATGGGGGGGAGTCGCCGGGAACGGGGCGCTGGCTCGACACCGGACTGCTCTCGGCGCAGGAACGATGGAAGGTCGTGGTCGAGTCGGCGAAGGAGGTGGGCCCGGCGCTCTTCCTCTCGCTCCTGATCATCACCGTGTCGTTTCTCCCCGTCTTTTCGCTGGAGGGGCAGGAGGGACGGCTGTTCAAGCCGCTCGCCTTCACGAAGACCTTCGCCATGGCTGCCGCGTCGATTCTCTCGCTGACACTCGTGCCGGTCGCGATGGGGGTGTTCATTCGCGGGCGGATTTTCCGCGAACGGGCGAACCCGGTCAATCGCTGGCTCATCGCCGCGTATCGCCCGCTGATTCGCGGCGTGCTCCGCCACCGATGGGAAGCGATCGCGGTGGCAGTGGTCGCCGTCGTGCTGACCTGGGTGCCGTGGTCACGCGTGGGGAGCGAGTTCATGCCGCGGCTGGATGAGGGAACGGTGCTGTACATGCCGGCGACGCTGCCCGGCGTTAGCGTGGCGCGGGCGCGCGAAATTCTGCGCATCCAGGACAGCCTGTTGATGACGATTCCCGAAGTCGTCCACGCGTGGGGCAAGGCGGGGCGCGCGAACACTCCGACCGACCCGGCGGGGCTGGACATGTTCGAGACTACAATCACGCTACGTCCAGAAAGCGAATGGCGCCCGGGCATGACGTACGACGACATCATTGCCGAGATGGACTCGACCGTGCGCATTGCGGGAGTGACGAATGCGTGGACCATGCCGATCAAGGGTCGCATCGATATGCTTGCCACCGGGATCAGGACCCCGGTCGGAATCAAGATCTTCGGCCCCGACCTCGCGGAGTTGGAGCGCATCGGGAAGGAGGTGGAGCGGTCGGTGCAGATGGTAGCGGGCACGCGAAGCGCCTTTGCCGAGCGAGCGGTGAGTGGGTACTACGTCGACATCCAGATCGATCGCGCCACCGCCGCGCGGCACGGGCTCAACGTGGGTGATATTCAGGCGGTGATCGCCACGGCCATCGGGGGCATGACGATTACCCAAACTGTGGAAGGACGAGAGCGCTACGGCGTTCGGCTCCGCTATCCGCAGGAGCTGCGCAGCACGCCGGAGCGACTGGCGACGGTATTGATTCCCATCGTCCACAATCGGCAACCCGGCGCTGCGGGTGGTTCGAGCGGAGCCATGGCGGCGAGTGGTGGCGCATCGGGCGGCATGGGGGGAGGGGGCGCGATTGGAGCGGGCACCGCGCAAGTCCCGCTCGGACAGGTGGCGACCATTCGCACCGTCGCGGGACCCATGGTGGTGCGCACCGAGGACGCACA
>JANMSC010000067.1:0-11795 GCA_031388885.1 Gemmatimonadales bacterium
TCCCTCATGGGGCCCCCGTGCCGCCGTCGTGGCCAAAGCTCTATGTCGTCAACCAGTCGGGCGCGTCGATCACGGTGATCGACCAGACTCGCCTGGTGGTCGATACGGTCCTCGACCTCAAGCTGATGGGCTTCACCAGCAACGCGAAGCCGCACCATGTCGTGGTAGAACCCGATGGCCGGTTCTGGTACGTCTCGCTGATCGGAGACGGTCGCGTGGTAAAGCTTGATCGCGGCAACCGGGTCATCGGCCAGGTGACACTGGAGACGCCCGGCCTGCTGGCGATCGATCCGGTGCATGATTCGCTCTACGTCGGTCGGTCGATGACCGCGGTCAATCCGCCGAAGTCCCTCGCCGTGATCAGGCGCTCGGATTTCGCACTCGTGGATGAGCAGGAGATCCTGGTGTCGCGTCCGCACGCGCTGCTGGTCACGCGCGACGGCAAGTGGATCCACACTGCGTCGCTCGCCGAGAACCGGATCGCATCGGTGGAAGCCGCCACCGGACGGGTCACGCTCACTACGATTCCGGGGGTGCCGAGGTCACTGGTGCAGTTTGCGCAGAGCCCCGACGGGCGGACGATGGTGGTCGGCGGCGAACTCTCGAACTCGCTGCTGGTGTTCGACCTGACACGCCCGCCACCGTTCGTTCCGGTGAAGGAGATCGCGCTGGCCGGCAAGCCGTGGGATCCAATGTTCAGCCGCGATGGCAAGACAGTGTACGTCACGCTCTTTGGCGCCAACGCCGTCGCTGCCGTCAACGTCCGCACCGGCAAGGTCATTCGCACATTCACCGGGAACATGGCCCAACCGTACAGCGTCATCCGGCGTGCCGACGGGAAGTACCTGTTTGTCGTCAACCAGAACACCGGGGCGGTGAAGCCAGGTGCCAGTGCGCACGATAACATGCCGGGCATGGCTGGCATGCCAGCCATGAAGGTGACCGATGGCTGGCTGTCGGTCATTGCGGTCAAGAACGGCAAGACCGTCAAGACGTTGATGCTTGGCCGGGGCCCCACGGGCGCGGGCGCGGCGGGGGCGCGATGACTCGGTGGGTCATCGGCTTGATGCTGGTGGCGGCACCGCTCGGGGCACAGGCGCCGCCCGCGTGGTCATTCGTCCGACACGTCGGAGGCATTCCTGTCAGCGACACCGCAGGAACCAGGATGGCGCAGCCGTTTCTTGGCGGCTTCGACGTGCCACGGCCACAGCTCGTCGACATCGATGACGACGCCGACCTCGACCTGTTCGTGCAGGAGCGCAGTGGCGCGGTGATGTTCTTCGAGCGCGTCGACAACCGGTATGTGTGGCGAACGGATCGGTATCAGGATGTCGACGTGGGTGAGTGGTTCCGGTTCGTGGATCTCGACCGTGACGGTGACCTCGACCTGATGGGCGAGTTGCGCAACGGTCACATCCGGGTCTGGCGTAACGACGGGACACGCACCGGAGCTCGGTTGACCGCCCTGGCCGACTCGCTACGCGATGTGAATGCCATGGCCATCTTCGCCGACCAGCAGAATATCCTCAACACCGTTGACATTGACTGCAACGACAAACTGGATCTGTTCATCGGCAAGGTGAGTGGTACGATCGATCGCTACGAAGCGGATGGCCGCGACTCCGATGGCATCCCGCGATTCCGCTTCCTCACCGAACGATGGGAAGGGATCGAGATCATCGGGGAGGCACAGGTCGGCGGCACGCCGGGTGGACGGCCATCGCTGCACGGTGCCAACACGATGGCGTTCGCGGATGCCGACGGCGATGGCGATCCTGACTTGTACTGGGGCGACTTCTTCGAGCGGGGACTGCTGCTGATCGAGAACGTCGGCAGCTGCGCCCAGCCCGACCTGCACAGCAGCATCCCGGTGCAGTTTCCGACCGGTACGCCCCTGCTCACGAGCGGGTATAACGCCCCGACCTTCGGCGATACCGATGGGGATGGTGACCTCGACCTGGTGATGGGAGTCATTGGCGGTGCGTTCGGGCCCAGCCGGACCTCGATCAACAACCTCCATTTCGTTGAGCAGGTCGCGCCCGACACATTTGTCGACCGGACGTCTCGCCTGATTCCGACCATCGATGTCGGCAGCGAAGCATCGCCGGCGTTGACCGATATCGACGGTGACGGCGATCTCGACCTGACGATCGCGAACAAGATCTCCACCGCCGACAGTGATGTGGGTACCATCACGCAGTTCGAGAATGTCGGCGGCAGCGCGTCGCCGGCGTTTCGCGACCGCGGCGTGATTCCAGGACGATTCGAATACCACTCGGCGCCAGCGTTTGTCGATCTGAACGGCGACGGTCAGACCGATCTCGTCACCGGCACGTGGCGCGACCGGGTGCGTTGGTACCGCAACAGCGGCACGACCGCGGCTCCGCAATGGGTGCTCGCCGATTCAGCACTCGTGACGCTGACTCGCGGGAGCAACGCCACGCCCACGTTTGGCGACCTCGATGGGGACGGCGACCTCGACCTGATCGTGGGCGAAGCGTCGGGTGAGTTGAACCTGTATCGCAACCTGGGAAGCCGCAGTGCGCCGCGGTTTGATCTCGTCAGCGACCACTTCCAGGAGATCGATGTCGGCCGGCGCAGTACGCCCGTGCTGGCGGACATGGATCGCGACGGTACGCTCGACATGGTCATCGGGAGTGAGGACGGCGGTGTGCAGCTCTGGCGCAACGTGACCACTCAGGGCACGATCCGCTTCGAACTCGACTCCACGTTCGTCGTGCCGACGTTTGACCTCTCGGCGCCCGCAGTCGGCGATCTCGACGGGGACGACGATCTGGATCTGATCGTGGGAGTGGGAAGCGGGGGCGTGGTGTGGTTTGAGAATACGTCAGCTGCGGCCGTGTGGCCGCGGCAGCCTCGTTGATGTCAGGTGCGGGCATCTGTCGTGCTTGACGGGGATCCTGCGGCCTCACGGCCGCAGCTCATGCCGATTCACACAAACTGCACCACCACCCGCTCCGGTATGATCGCCGCTTCGAACGCCCGCTCCAGCAGCAAACGCACCGCCTTCCGTCCGCGCTCGCCGTAATCGACGGTCCACTCGTTGACGTACATCCCGACGAAGGTATCGGTGCGTTCGTCGGAGATGCCGCGATTGTACTGGCTGGCGTGCGCCAGCGCGTCGGCGCGATGGGCGAGCGCATACTCGATGCTGGCCCGCAGGTCGTGCGACACCTGTTGCACGATCGTGTCGCCGAGGTCGCGACGGACCACGTTTCCGCCAAGGGGAAGCGGAAGGCCGGTCTCGCCGAGCCACCACGCGCCGGTGTCGACCCAGAGGTGGAGGCCGTCGTCGGAATAGGTCAACTGGCCCTCATGAATCAGCAGGCCCAGATCGACCGTTCCGCGGTGGACAGCATCCTCGATCTCATCAAAGGGCATGACAACCACCTCGAAGTTCGGTTGCCAGAGCTTGAGCGCGAGGTAGGCCGTGGTGAGCAGCCCCGGCACGGCAATCCGCTTGCCTGCCGCGTCGTTGCGAGGATCGTCGGGGCACGGCGACTTCGACACCAGGCGGGGTCCGTAGCCATCGCCCATCGACGAACCACTTGAGAGCAAGGCGTAGTCTCGCGCGATATACGCGTACGCATGGATCGACACGGCAGACACATCGAGCTCGCGACGTCGGGCACGCTGATTCAGCGTCTCGATGTCTGAGAGTTCGTGTTCGTAGCGCAGGTCGCCGGTCTCGAGCTTGCCCTGGGCGAGTGCGTAGAACATGAACGCGTCGTCGGAATCGGGACTGTGGGCCACGTGGATCACGGTTGCCATCAGTTGGACCCGATCGAACGCAGGTACTGGTCGAGCAGCGGCCGATGGTGGGTGTACTCGGGCTGTGGCTTGCCGATCTCGGCGTTGAAGTTGGTGCGGAACGCCGCCTTGGCGATGCGGGCTGCGGCGGTGTCGGCCTGGAACTCAGCCGCGAGTCCGCGGATGTAGTAGCCCGTCAGGTTGTTCGGCGATGCCGCCAATATTGTGTCGGAGAGCGCCAAGGCTGCCGGGAACTGACCGACGAGGAGGTGCAGCGCGGCCATGTGGTACCGGGCGTCGGGGTCGCGATCGCTGGCCGGGAGCCGATCATACGCGCCCGACGCCATTGGCCAGAATCGGATCACCGTCGTGGTGTCGTTCCGCTCGGCCGCACCGACCACCCGATCATGCAATCGATCGAACTGTTCCCGCGGCGTCATGTTTGAGATATCGGGGGCCGGCCCGGTGCCCGGCGCACCCGCTGTGCCGGGTGCGGCGTTTCCGGTGTTCGCCATCGACGGAACATCGGGGGCGCTGCGCTTGCTAGCCGCATACACCACAGTCGAAATTGCGAGCACAGTGAGGAGTCCGGCGACGATCCATGGCGTGGGCGAACGGCCGAGTCGTGAAGCCTCGGCGGCCAAAGCGCCGCCACCAGGCGCGGCCGTGCCACAGCGATGGCAGAATTTGGCGCCCGACGCGAGTGGAACGCCGCAGTTGCTGCACGTCGTCGTTGAGAGCGGCGCACCGCATGTGGCGCAAAAATTACCGCTCGCGGCGGTGCCGCATCGGGCGCAGGGTAAGGTGCTTGACGTCACGAACACTCCAGAACGTGGCTGATCGGTGGGGGGAGAGTCGATGTCATCCCGGCCGAGGTCCCTCGACTTCGCGGGCTCCGCCCGCTTCGCGCGGGATGACAGCGCTTCTCCCTTCTCCCTTCTCCCTTCTCCCTTCTCGTTCCGTACCGCGCCGAATATAGCCCGCCCCAGCGTGCGCTCCGCTGGCGCTGGCAGGGCACTCGCGCTACCCTTGAGCAACCTCCTCCCCGGTGCCGATGACCGCATCTTCGTCTGATACCATCGACCTCTCGAATGCCGATCACATGGGCGATCTCGCCCGTGGCGGTACGACATGGTCGGTGCACCTCGAGACGCGGCAAGACGGCCCGGTGACTGCCGGACGGGCTCACTTCGTGGCGGGCGACGTCCGCCGCACGTCGGCATGGATCTTCCGTGAATGGACCGCTCCCGACGTAAAGGCACGCTTCGCCGAGTTCTCTCCGCTGGAGTTGTGGCGTTTGCTCGAGAGCCTGAGCTGAGCTGACCGCCGTGTTCGGGAAAGCGCCCGGCTGGGCGCTCGCGATTTCACTCCTCGCTCCGTTGTCGCTGTCCGCGCAGGCCACACCGGATTCAACCCCGGTGATCTCGCACATTTCGCTCGATCGGCGCAACATCTTCGACGACACCGAATTGTCGTGGGTCACCCGACTCGTCAATCGCCTGCACGTCCGGACGCGCGCGCCGGTGATCCGACGCGAGTTCCTCTTCGCTGTCGGCGAACCATATGACTCGGCCAAGGTGGCCGAGACCAAGCGCAACCTGATGAGTGGACTGCGGGTCTTTCGCGATGTGTCGATTGATACGGTGCGGAATGACTCGGGGGTGACCGTCGCCGTGGTCACTCGCGATGGCTGGAGTACCCGTCCCGACTTCCGATTTCGCTCCACTGGTGGCTCGATCGCCTACACCCTCGCCATGATCGAGGACAACCTCCTCGGCACAGCGACGCAGGCCGAGCTGCTCTACCGTGACGAGCCTGACCGTACCACAACCATCCTCGGCTTCTCCAGGCGTCGCCTGATCGCGGGCAAGATTGGCGCATCGTTTACGTACGCCAATCGTTCGGACGGCGACCTGTTCGCTGGCACGGTGCGGCAGCCGTTTTTCTCGCTGTCGTCCCGCAACGGCGCGGCGCTGTCGTTCGACACCCGGCGCGAGCGCGTGCTGCAGTTCCGTGACGGGCTCGGGGTCGCAACAGACACGCTGCAACGACGGTTTGTCCTGGTACGGGCTGACGTGGCGCGTGCATTCCGGGCCTCGACGGCCGGGTACATCCGTGTGGGGACGGTGGCGCAGGTGCGTCGCGACGATTTCGCCGGCCAGAGCGTGTTCGACCTGCAAGGCCTGCCGCGCAGTGTCAGTGGGGCAGCGGGCCTGTTCGTCGAGGCTCGTCGCGCCGATTTCCTCGAGGCACGGGGCTTCGAAAGCTTTGGCCGTCCCGAACACGTGGACTTGAGTAACGTGGTTCGCGTGTCACTGCTGCTTGCCCCGAAGGCACTGGGATATGCGCGAAACGGCATTGCGCCGGGTCTGGCGGCCCAGACCGCGATCCGCTTTGGGGGTGGGTTCGCGTTTGCCGCCCTGGTGGCAAGCGGGCTGTTCACCGCCGCTGGGCTCGACTCGGGGCAGGTGACGCTCGGGGCCACTGCCGTATTCCTGCCATCGGCCCGTCACCATGTGGTGCTCCACGCTGAGGCTGGCGCACTCTCGCGCCCGGCACCCGGCCAGGAGTTCGACCTCGGCCTGGGTATCGGGCCGCGCGCTTTCCGCGAGCACGCGTTCACCGGCGATCGACAGGCCTTTGGAACGGTTGAGTATCGCTACACCGTCGCACAGGATTTCCTGAAGGTCACGGGGATTGGCGTTGCGGCGTTTGCCGACTACGGCGGTGCATGGTGGCATGGTGAGAAACGTCGTAGCGGCTGGGACGCGGGAGTCGGGTTGCGCCTCGGTCCGTCCCGCGCGCCCGACCAGGAAGCCAATCGGATTGACATTGCCCGTCGGTTTGCGACCGACCGTGACCCGGGCGGTTGGGTGCTGGTTGTCGGCAAGGGATTCACCTTTTCTACCTCGTCGCGTGCCAGTCGCTGATCCGGTGCGGCGGCGTTGGCGCCCTACCATAATGCGGTCTGTCGGGAGCCACTGATGTCAGAACCTCGGGTGCGGTCGCCATTGGTGACGGTGCAACGGTGGGCCCTCACCGGAATTTTTGTCATCCTCGGTGTCGCGGCGCTCCACCTCGGCCGGTCGCTCCTGCTCCCGATCGCGGTCGCGGCGCTGTTCGCGCTGCTGTTGGCCAAGCCGGTGCGCTGGCTCAATCGCCGGGGTATCGCGATCGGAATCGCGGCCGGGCTCGTCGTGCTGGGAAGCGTCGGTATCTTCGCGTCGGGTGTGTACCTGCTCGCGGCGCCTGCCGCGTCGTGGATGGAGCGCGCACCCCGAACGATCAGCGTCGCGCAGGTGCGGATCCGCAAGCTGATGCGCCCGTTCACCAAGCTCAAGCAGACTGCCGAAAAGGTCGAGCAGATCACGCAGTCCGGGCCACAGCAAGCCGAAGTAACGGTCGCGAACCCGGACCTCATGGCGCGGCTCTCGGGCACCACCATGGGGTTTCTTGGCGGGTTCGTCACGGTGGTGTTTCTCACCTACTTCCTGCTTGCCGAAGGCGATCGATTCCGCGAGAAAGTCGGGGAGTTCCTGCATCGACGACATCACAGCGAGGTGCAGGATGCCATGCGGGACATGCAGGCCCAGATGTCGACCTACCTGTTCACCGCGACTGCGATCAACACGTTTGTCGGGCTGCTGACGTTTGGTGTGCTGACCCTCATCGGCATGCCGAACCCAGCGCTCTGGGGTGTGCTGGCAGGTATCCTGAACTTCATTCCGTACCTGGGTGCGATCGCCACGATGGTCGTGATCGGTCTCGCCGGGATCGTGTCGTTCGACACGACGAGCCAGCCGCTGCTCGCGGTCGGGGCTTTTTTCGTGATCAACCTGGTCGAGGCCAACATCGTGACGCCGATGCTGATGGGGCGCAGGCTGCCGCTCAACCCGGTCGCGATCTTCCTCGGATTCCTGTTCTGGGGATGGGTCTGGGGCATTCCCGGGGCGGTGCTCGCGGTGCCGCTCACCGTGATGATCCAAGTGATCGCCGCTCGGGTGCCGTCGTTGCAGCCACTGGGCGTGGTGCTCGACAGCTGAGCACGGCGGACACCATGAACTCGGGAACGCTGCTATTCTTGCGCGCGTCCTGTTCGACTGGTTGCTGATCGAAACACGCCGGGGTTTGACGATGCGCAGGTCCGTGTTGGCAGTGGGAGCGGCCGTGGTGCTGAGCGCCGCCGCATTCCATCTCAGCCTGGTCTCGGCGATTCCGGGGAAGGGTGAGACGCTCGCAGGCGCCCCGTCGAGGGTTACGCTCACCTTTTCTGCCACGGTCAACGTCAGGGTGTCGGCGATTTCGATCCTCGCGCCCGACTCGACCGAGGTTGCGAAGCTCGTCCCGCGCGCCGCCGCGAAGTCGACCGTCGTCGAAGCCGATGTCCCTCGCCGCCTCCCGTCGGGCCGCTACATCGTGCGCAGGCGCACTGCCGCCGCCGACGGTCACGTAATCCGCGGGTCGTACGGCTTCACGATCAATCCAGTCGAGTGACGCGGGCGCTCGCGGCGATCGCCGCGTTGGCTGTAATCGCCTGCGGATCGCCGCGAGCTGAACCGCAGGTTGGTCCGTATCGCGGCGCCGAATTCGATGTACCCCTCCTCAAGCCCGACCTGACGTTCATCGATTCCCACGGCGCGGCGTATCCGCTGGTCGCCAAGACCGCCGGCAAGGTGACCCTGCTGTTCTTCGGGTTCACGCACTGCCCCGATATCTGCCCGGTTCACCTCGCGAACATCGCTGCCGTCCTCGACAAGCTCCCCGATGAGGTGCAGCGCGAAGTGATCGTGGTGTTCGTCACCACCGACCCGGCGCGCGACTCATTGCCGCGGTTGCATGCGTGGATCAAGGGATTTCATCCGGAGTTCGTCGGGTTGACCGGCCCCGACGCGACCGTGCGCTTGGCACAGACTACGCTCGGGCTCGTACCTGCGGAACGAGGGCATGCGCCCACGCGCGATGACTACGTGATGGGTCACGCCGGTCAGGTGATCGCATTCACCAGGGACGGCATGGCACGGGTGCAGTATCCGTTTGGCACGCGCCAGCGCGATTGGGCGCACGACCTGCCGCTGTTGATTGCCGTCGAGCGTCCGGTTCAGGAAACGGATTAGCGATGCAGTGGTGGTGTGCGGCGACCGGGGAACCCTGGCACTGGGCGTGGCAGTGGTATCCGGGCGTGCACTTGATATTGCTGCTGCTCGCGTGCAGCTGGTGGATCGTCGGGCGACGCCAGCAGTGGGCGCGGCGACCGTGGGGCTGGTTCGCCACGGCCTGGGTTGCCTTGCTCATCACGCTCGACTGGCCGGTCGGCAAGCTCGGCGCCGGGTACCTCGCTGCGGTACACACCGTCCAGTTTCTCATGCTCACCCTCGTTGTCGCACCGGCACTGATCCGCAGCATCCCGCTCGACGGATGGCAGCGGATCGCGGCATCGCGGTCGTTGCTCGCCAGCGGGTTGCACCGAGCAGCGGGTGCGCTGGTTGGGCTCGTGCTCTACAACGCAATCGTGGTGACGACACATCTACCGGCCGTTGTCGATGGCGCGATGTCGTCACAGCTCGGATCGTTCCTGATCGATTCCTCATGGCTGCTCGCCGGGTTGCTGCTCTGGTGGCCGATCGTCTCGCCGCCACCGTTCAACCGGCTGGGCGTGTTCGCCAAGATGGGCTACCTCTTCGGCGCTACCGTGGTGCCGACGATTCCCGCCATGATGATGGTCTTCTCGGATTGGCCGCTGTACGAATTGTACGAACTCGCCCCACGCGTCTGGCCGCATTTCTCCGCCAACGAAGATCTGCAGCTTGCCGGGCTCATCATGAAGCTGTTCGGTGATGTGCCCCTCTGGATCGCAACTGCGGTGGTGTTTTTCAAGGGCACTGCTGAGTCCCGCCGGGGCCAGCGATGATCGAGCTGCTTGCCGAGGGATTTCAGTTGCACTCGGGTACGGCGGCAATGGCATTGCTGCGGGTGCCATCGCGGCGGATATCCTTCGCCTTCATCGTCATTTTTCTCGTTGCGCTGACGACAGGCACCCGAGGAGGTCGCAGGCGGAGCGGGGTGTGAGGTGGAGAGAACGAGAAGGGCGAAGGAAGAAGGGAGAAGGGAGAAGAGAGAACGGAGACGCGCGGAGGGACGTGGATGGATGAGGACCAGATTCCGAACTTGCTCCGCCGAGCGCGCATCATCGCGGTGCTCGGCATGAAGGACGAGTCCGATCCGTACGCCCCGGCGTACTCGATCCCGCGACGGTTGCAGGCGCTGGGGTACGAGATCGTTCCGGTGAATCCGATGATCGGTTCGTCGCTCGGCCGGGCAAGTGTGCCGGACCTCGCATCCTTGCTCGACGTGCCCGATATCGTCAATGTCTTCCGCCGAGTGGACGCCCTGCCAGCGGTTGCCGATGAGATCCTGGCGCTCGACCCGGCGAAGCGACCGGCGGCGGTGTGGTTTCAGACCGGAATCGCGCATGCGCCTACGACCGAGCGACTTCGCGCTGCGGGGATGCTGGTGATCGAAGACCGCTGCCTGGGCGTGGAGGCGGGGCGATATGGCGGGCCAGGCTGAGGTCGTTCCCGCGTGTCTGCCTGCACCCTGAGGAGGGGATGGCCGGGGGTGGCCCGCTGTTGACATACTTCCATATCTGTGATATGGTTACCCATATGAAGACAACACTCAACATACCTGACCCGGTCATGGCCGCGTTGCGTCGGGAGGCGGCTCGACAAGGGCGTACCATGTCCGAGCTGGTGGAGGCGGCGTTGCGCCTGCTGCTCACGCGCGCTCGCGCACCCTCGGCTCTGCCGCCGCTTCCGACGCTATCCAGCGGAGGCCACCGAGTCGACATTGCTGACCGCGAGGCACTCTACCAGGTCATGGACGCTCGCTGATGTTCGTGGTCGACACCAATGTGCTCGTCTACGCCGCTGACAGGGACTCCGAGTTGCACAGCGTGTGTCGCGGGCTGCTTGACTCGTGGCGAGTTCAAGTGTCGCCATGGCACCTCTCGTGGAACGTGGTTTACGAGTTCCTTCGCGTCACGACCCACCCCCGAGTCTTTCGCGCTCCGTGGACTGCAGCTGAGGCTTGGAGCTTTGTCTCGGCAGTGCTTGCGGCGCCCGGACTCAGTCTCCTGGTGCCTACCGATCGACATGCAGAGGTTGCGACGACGGTCATCCACGAGGTTCCGAATCTGCGTGGCAACTTGTTGCATGACGCGAGCACAGCCATCCTGATGCGGGAGCACGGGATCCGTCAGATCTACACTCGGGACACCGACTTCCATCGCTTCCCGTTCATCACCCCGATTGATCCGAGCGCCGTGTAGCCGTCGGCTACCGGCCGCCGCGTTGCCCGGGGCGCCCGCCACCGCTAGAATCCGCCCGCTGGCGCCGTAGCCAAGTGGTAAGGCAGAGGTCTGCAAAACCTCCATCACCGGTTCGACTCCGGTCGGCGCCTCTCTGGATAAGAGGTGACAGCTAGCTCGTCGTGGACCCGTCATCGTGCTTTTCTACCCCGTTTCGGTCACCATCGACAGGGTGTCCGAGACTGGGCGACACGTGACAGTGGTACGATTGCGGGGGCCGGCATCGTCGTCCGATGTCGGCGTCGTTGTGTTCGACCCCTCGTGAACCCTGGCACTTGTCTGCCCGTATTGGCTGAACAGACCATTCCAGAGGTTTTCATGACATGCCGTACCGCCGCGCTTGCGTGCGTCATCGCGTCTGTCGGCGGACCGTTGCCGACCGGCACCGCTGCCGCCCAAGGTCTCGCCGTGCGCGAGTGGCAGGTGCCGTGGGAGCGAACCCGCCCCCGCGATCCGTTTGTCGCACCCGACGGCAAGATCTGGTTCGTGGGGCAGGTGGGCAACTACATCGCGAATCTCGATCCGGCGACCGGCGCGTTCAAGCGATTCGAAATCGACGCTGGCACCAATCCGCACAACCAGATTGTCGACAAGCGCGGCATGGTCTGGTATGCCGGCAATCGCAACGGGATGATCGGCAAACTCGACCCGACAACTG
>JANMSC010000166.1:0-11065 GCA_031388885.1 Gemmatimonadales bacterium
TGAGCGGGATCTGGCGTTGGGGCCGGAGCCGGGTCGCACGCGATCAGCATGGCCGCGACCACACTCGTCAGGTAGTGGCGCGAGATCGGAATCACGTCGTGCGCCTCCGCGAGGCAGCGAGAGCCAGCAATGCAACCGGAACCTGGGCGATCCGGCCCGGGGCGCTAGGGCGTAATCACGGACTGGCCGAACAGCACGCGCCAGAGGAACGCCCTGGGCTCGGTTCCTTCAAATACGATGCGTCCCCCGGCCCGCGCGATCGCTTCGCGCAGTCCATCGGACTCCTGCGGGATTGCGTGGGCGCCAAACAGCCACGCCGATGGACCCGTTGCGCGCAGGCGCGCGACTTCGGCGTCACCCCACCCGGTATCGGGCACCGCGGTGAGATAGTCACGAACATACACATACCGCATTCCGGTGGACTGACCAACGATCACAAGACCATCTGCCTCAGCCCATGGTGCCGCTCCGCCAACGCGCTGAACCGGACGCCCGCGCGACTCCGCGTTGTGAAAGGCGGATCCGCCCGACGTTGCCACACGCGCGTATCGGTCGAGCCGTGCGGTGTCGGGGAACGCCCAGTCGGTCGTCTCGAAAACCCACAATGGCACGGCAGACGGCAACAGGTACACCGGCTCACCGTTCCGCTGTTGTCGCAACTCGGCGATCAGCGTACGGCCGCCCTCTTCGCGAGCAAGCGGACGACTCGCCGTGCGAATGCTGGTCACGCCAAGGAGCGCAATGACCATGCCGACCACCAACCGGGGTAGTCGCCGGCGGGCAGACGCGTCCCACGCAGTACTGAGCGGTACCGCAAGCGCGAGCGCGCCAATCGGAGCCAAAAAAAGCGCAAGGCGCGCGATGACCGGATACACACCGACCGCCGATGCGGCAAGTGCTGCCGCTACCGGCAGGACCAGCAGCGCAGCGGTGCGCCACGTGCCTCGGCGCAAGAGGATCAGCGCGCTCACCGCAAACAACGGCAGCGGGAGCCACGTCCGGAGCCGGTATGGCAACGCGGCGAACGGTTGCAAGGTCTCGCCCAACGCCATCCGCACCCGCGCGGTCCAGCCCGGAGTCCCGACATCGATCATCGCGCCATCCCAGTAGCCACGCATGGTCGAGTCGGCTGCGGCGCCACCGACGACATGAAGGAACTGCGCAGTAAAAACCACCAGCCACAGGGTCGCCCAGCCCAACGCGGCGACGCCGAGGCGGCGATCGCGGTGCGCGAACGCATCTCCGAACAGGACGAGGCTGATGGCAGCGAGCGTGAACACCGATGGAAGGGAAAACCCCACCGCCAGCACGCCGCCTGCTCCGAGTAGCACCCGGTTACGTGCGTTGGGGATGAACATCGCGCGATGCGCGAGCAAAAGGAGCGAGGCGGTAGCGAACGCGTCCAGCCCGTAGGGCTTCACTTCGTTGGCGTATCCGACGAGCACAGGCGAGCATGCCACCAGCAGCGCGGCGATCAAGCCGCCAACGTCGCCAATGAGCCGCCGCCCGAGCAGCCACACGATCCATGGCAAGGCGAGCCCGGCAACCAGCGCTGGCAGTCGCAGCGCAAGCTCGTTCATCCCGAGAAGTACGGTCGCAGTCTTGACGACCCAGAGGTAGCACGCTGGCGCCACCTGATCGTAGCCGAGTGGCTCGAGGAGTCCGAGGTAGCTGCGGCGTCCGACGTTGAGCGCGACCATCGCTTCATCGAGCCAGAGGGGCCGCTGCTCGGCGAACACCGCGATCCGCAGCAGTGCCCCGAGCACCACAATGCCGGCGGCGAGGCGGTGCGACGCGGTCAGGCGCACCGGACTAACCCTGCGCGTCCATGATCGTCTTCAGCCTGCGATCGACCCGTGCCTGCGCCGTCGCGTGTGCAACCGCGACAAAAATCGTGTCGTCGCCGGCAATCGTGCCAACCACTTCGGGCCACGCAAGCAGGTCGAGCGCATTGCCGACTCGCTGCGCCTCACCAGGCGGCGTGTGGAGGACCAGCAGCGCGTCGCCGGCGGTGTCCACAGCGAGGAGCGATTCTGCCAGCCTGCGTTCGTTGGGGTCGGCGACCTTGCTGATCCGGCCCGCCGCTCTCCGACGGTAGATCCCTTCGACCTTCACCAGACCAAGGGTGCTGATGTCGCGAGACACCGAACTCTGGGTGACGTCCCAGCCTTCCTGCGCGAGTGCGTCGGCAAGATCGTCCTGGGTGCGCATCGGGCGGGTCGCCACCAGCTCGAGAATCTTGAGGTGACGCTTGCGTCGCTCGAGGCTCATCGGCCGGTTCCCCGAGTGAGTCGAGTGATGGCGCGGTCGAATCGCCGACGTGTGCCGCGGTTCCAGCCGAGCTCGCTGCGCGCCGTCGCGCGCAGCGACGCGATCGGGAGGTTGCCCATCGCACCGGTCGAGCGTCGTGCTGCGATAATCGCTGCGGGGGTCACCTGCGGCATCGGCTCGCCACGCGTGATCGCGGCAGCAACTTCCCGGTACGCGCGGCGAAACGGGACGCCATCCATCACTCGTCGCATCACCTCATCGGTAGCGAGGACATCACCCCGAAGCGCGGCAAGGCCGCGTTCCGCATCGACGCCCAGGTGCGGCACAACAGCGGCAAGCATCGAGAGCATCTCGCGAGTGCGATCGACACCGCGCATCAGCGGTGCCTTGAGAAACTGGAAGTCGCGATGATACCCGCCGCTCAGCTTGCTTCGCAGCAGGAGCACCGTCACGAGGTCGCCGTCGAGCGCCGCGGCCCGCGCGCGCGTGAGCTCGAACAGGTCGGGGTTGCGCTTCTGCGGCATGATGCTGGATCCGGTCGAGAACGCTTCGGGGAGCACCAGCCACCCGAACTCGGCGGCAGCGTAGAGGATGACGTCGGCCGAGAGCCGACTGCATTCGTGGGCGACATCGGCACACCACGCGAGCACGGCGGCCTCCAGCCGGCCCCGGCCGTTCTGGACCGTCGTGACGACTTGGTCGATCCCGCCGAAGCCGAGCGCCCTGGCGGCGGCCTCACGTGCCAGCGGCAGCGGAACGCCGTAGCCAGCGCCACTGCCCAAGGGGGAGCGGTCGAGTCGCGCCCAGAACCCGTTGACTGCCGCTGCAGCATCGAGCACGCCTTCGGCGTAGCCGGCAGCCCACTGCCCCGCCGACGACGGCATCGCGATCCGCTGATGGGTGTATCCGGGCCAGACCACCCGCCGATGAGTCGCGGCAAAGTCGAGCAGCACACCTGCGAGCTGCAGCATCCCGGCATGCAGTAGCAGCACCTCGTTCTTGAGGTACAGGCGGAGGTCCGTCGCCACCTGATCGTTACGTGATCGCCCGGCGTGGAGGCGTTCACCGACATCGCCGAAGTGCCTGGTCAGCCAGAACTCGACGGCGCTGTGTCCGTCCTCGTGCGCTGCAGTAATGCGAAGCTCCCCTTCGTCGGTGGCGCGTAACGCCGCCTGCAACGCGCGTCGCATCGCGCCGCGCTCGCGCACCGATATGATCCGGCCGTGTGCAAGCGACTCCACGTGACCGAGCGAACCGATGATGTCCCAGCGGAGCAGCCGGGCATCCGCCTCGCGGTCGTCGGCCACGGTGTACCTCAGCATCTGCGCGTCTGGACGAGCACCGGGGGACCAGAGCGTCTCGGAACGAGTCATGCGAGATATGCCTCCGCAACCCGTGCATAGAAGGCACGGGCCGCTGTGACCTCCGAGAGGTTGACCGACTCATCGGGCGTGTGCGACCGCCGCGACGTACCGGGGCCAACCTTCACTGCGTCGACGTGGCGCAGAAAGCACCAGTCGGAGCATGTTGGTGACCCATAGGTCGGCACCTCGGGCGTAACCGTGCGAATGGCCCGCAACAGCGCCGACCCTGCGGGCGTCTCACACGGCACCAACCGCTTCGAGGTCACGACGACTTCGCAGCGAAGTCGCTCGCGCAGCGTGACCTCAAGTTCATCGTGCGACCACGCGGGCGTCGAGCGAATATCGAGCACCGCGCGCGCGGAGGGTGGCGTCACGTTGCGCGACACCCCGCCGTCGAGCATCGTGGGGGTCACGGTGGTGACGCCGAGCACCGGGTGCACCCGCTCGCTCACGATGCCGTCAAGTTTCACCAATTCCGCCGCAAGCGTCGTGATGGCGTTCGTGAAGTTGCCGTCAGCGGCGTAGCCGGCATGGCGCTGATCGCCGTGCGTCACCAGATCGACCATCATCAGCCCGCGTTGTGCCACGGCCACGCGGAGGTTGGTCGGCTCGCCAATCAATGCGGCGTCGATTCGACCTGCATGTTCGATCGCCGCTGGCATCGTGGCGTGGCGCGTCTCCTCGCCATACGAGAAGACCGCAAGGACACGCCCCCGCCGCGTGTCGCCGCGTGCCGCGAGGTCGGCGATCGCCCAGAACATCGCGCTGACGGACGCCTTGGCGTCACCGGAGCCCCGACCGAAAAGCAGGTCTCCTTCGATCACCGGTACGAATGGGTCGCGCGACCAACCCTCGCCGGGCGGCACGACGTCGAGGTGTGACGCGAGCACCAGGGTCGGGCCATTCTGCTCGTCGCCGGCGCTCACCCGAACCGACGTCTCGTCGCGTACCACGTCGAGTCCGAGTCGGCGCGCTGCCTGCTCCACAAACACGGCAGCATCGGTCTCGCTCCCGCTGACCGATGGAATCGCGACCAGGTCGCGCAGGAACTCGACTTCAGTCGGCGAGGTCAACGCCAAGATAGGTCGCCTTTTCCTTGCGACCGACGATCATGGTGCCGCACCCGGCGCCGGTGAATACTTCGAGCAAAAGCGCATCGGGCGCCCGACCGTCGATGATATGCGTCCGCTCGACGCCGCCAGTGGCAGCGCGTATGCAGGCCTCGACCTTTGGCTTCATCCCACCCGCCAGGGCACCGCTCGCCATCAGCCCGGCGAGATCGTCGGGGTCGGCAAAGGTCACCAGCGTGGCCGGATCGGTGCGATCGCGCAGCACGCCCGGGGCCCCTGTGAGAAACACCAGCTTCTGTGCGCCGAGTGCGATGGCAAGAGACTCGGCAACCGTGTCGGCGTTGACGTTGTACACCTGACCATCAGCGTCGCCTGCCAGCGATGATACAACCGGGACGAACCGCGCATCCATCTGGGTGCGCAATACCCGCGGGTCAACGGAGTCGATATCACCGACTAGTCCGTAATCAACGACTCGGTCAATACCCTCGTCGTCGACCACCCGGATCGGCCGACGACGATGCGCACTGAGCAAGTCGGCATCGACCCCCGAGAGACCGACCGCCTGCACGCCGTGCTGCCGGAGTGCCGCCACCAGGTCAGTACCGAGGAGCCCGCGATAGACCATCTTCGCGACTTCGAGGGCACCCTCGTCGGTCACCCGCCGGCCCGCGATCATCTGCGGCTCCTGACCGAGTCGACGCGCCAGGGCACTCGCCTGCGGACCACCGCCATGTACCACGACCAGGCGGATCGACAACGACCACAGCAGTGCAAGCTGCTCGGTCACCTGATCGAGCACGTGGTCGTCGCTGAGCACGTCGCCGCCGAGTTTCACGACGAACACATGATCGCGATACGCGCGGACGTAGCGGAGAGCGCCCTTGAGGCCGGCGATGCCCTTGGTTGTGTCGATAGCCACTGATACTCGTCCTGGCGTTCGGGTGAGTTCACTGGTCGATCGGTGATAGTCGACTATCGACTCTTGACTATCGCCCTGTTCGTGGCTCTCAGCGTCCGCCAATCAACTCAAGCAACAACGCCCGCTGCACGTGCAACCGATTCTCTGCCTGATCGACGACAGCGCTGTTGGGCCCGTCGAGCACCTCGCCATCGATCTCCACGTTGCGGCGAACCGGGAGGCAGTGCATCGCGACACCCTTGCCGTTATCGGTCGCGCGCATGCGGTCCTGCGTCAGCCGCCAGTCGCGCTTGCCGTCGCGCTGGGCACGTTCGTCGTCCGGCCTGCCGAAGGACTCGAGCGATCCCCACGACTTGGGATACACGGCATGCGCGCCCTCGATGGCGCCGTCGAGGTCGTCGGTGACGGTAAGCGAGCCGCCTTGACGGGTCGCGAGGGCGTCGATCGCGACGTAGTCGTCCGGGTCGAGATCAAATCCCGATGGGCGCGCAATCGTGACGTCCATGCCGAGATGCGCGGCAGCAATCGCCGCACTGGCGGGCACGGCGGTGGGGAGCGCCTTCGGGTGCCACGCCCACATGAGCACAAAGCGCTTCTCGTGCGTTTCACCGAGGTGCTCGCGGAGCGTCATCGCGTCGGCGAGTCCCTGACAGGGATGGCGGCGCGACGACTCGAGATTGATCACCGGCTTGTCGCAGTACCGCGCGAAGTTTCGAATGGTGTGATCCTCCCGCTCGATCGCCCAGTCGGTCCCCTTGGGGAACGAGCGCACCGCGAGAGCATCGGCGTATCGGCCGAGCACGCGGGCGGCTTCGATGATGTGTTCTACCGTGGCTCCATCCATCACCACGTCGAGCTCGGTCTCCAGGCTCCAGCTGCCCTTTCCCGGCTCGAGGCAAAGGGCATGCCCACCGTGAAGGAACATCGCCGTTTCCATGGACGCGCGGGTTCGCAAGGATGGATCCATGAACACCATCGCGAGGACCTTCTTCGTCAACCCAGCGTTGATCTCCCCGGCCTTGCAGCGAACGGCGATCTCCAGCACATGCTCGATCAGCTCAGGTGTCCATTCTTCCATCGCGAGAAAATCACGCTTCGTCATGCGAGCACCGCCTTGAGCCCGGCGAGCAGAAGTCCGGCCTCGGCCGGGGAGAACGAGAGCGGCGGCAGCAACCGAAGGGTCTTCGGGTCGGTGGACGTTCCGGTCAGGATCCGGTGCTGCCAGAGCGCGCGTTGCACCTCAGCGGCCGGGCGGTCAAGCTCGAGCCCGAGCAGGAACCCAATGCCGTGTACCTGCAGCACGCCTGGCAACCGGGCGCACTCTGAGGCCATCATCGCGCTGACCTCCCGTACGTTGGCGAGCAGCTGCTCGCGATCGATCACGTCGAGATTCGCAAGCGCGGCGGCACAGGGAACCGGTCCGCCGCCAAACGTGCTTCCGAGATCGCCGATCGCGATGTCGTCCACCAACGAATTGGCGGCGAGCACTGCGCCAATCGGCAGTCCTGCGGCCAGGCCCTTGGCCATCGATAGTGCGTCGGGAATCACGCCGACCGTTTCCGCCGCGGTGAACCGGCCGAGTCGGCCGGTGCCGCACTGCACCTCATCGTAGAGCAACTTGGCCCCCGTGGCATCACATCGCGCCCGCGCGGCATCGAGAAACTCGCGGGTGGCGACGCGTGCGCCGCTGAACCCCTGCACCGGCTCGAGCAACACCGCTGCTACCGTCTCATCCACCGCTGCGTTCAGTGCGGCGATGTCGTTGAACGGCACCTTGCGCGACAGCGGCACGCCGGCGCGGCGGGCGCTCGCCTCGTATCGCTCGCCGTCCGTGCATGCCAGCGTCGCCGCGGTGCGTCCATGCCAGCCGCCCCGCATCGTGACAACCGCGGTGCGCCCGGTCTTGCGGCGTGCGAGCCCAAGGAGATTCTCGTTCGCTTCAGCACCGGAGTTGCAGAAGAACACCTTGGCCAGCGGCGATGGCGCGCGGCGTACGATCTCCTGCGCGAGGCGCTCGCGTCCGACGTGGGGCACTGCGGTCGAATAGAACAACAAGCGGGCTGCCTGAGACGCGATCGCCGCCACCACGTCGGGATGTGAGTGGCCGCAGGTGGCCACGGCATGGCCGCCGTAGGCGTCGAGCCACTCGTGACCTTCTTCATCCACCAGCCACGAGCCGTGGCCGGAGGCCGCACGGAGTGGGAAGGTCGCGTACACGGGCAGCAGCGCTGGCGAATCAGCGGCCGTCAACACGGAAACGGTCCGGGTGCAAGCAGGCCGGCCCGTTCGTCGAGGCCGAGCGCGAGATTCATCGCCTGAACCGCCTGCCCGCCGGCGCCTTTGATGAGGTTGTCGAGGGCGCACATCACCTGCACCTCGCGCCCGTCGTCAGACATCACGCCGTGCAACAAGGCAAGGTTGGTGCCCACCGCATGGGTCAATTCGGGCGGCGCGTTGGTCACGCGGACAAACGGGCGACCGGCGAATCGCGCCGTGATGTGATCGCGGATCGATGCCGGTGTTGTTGCGGGCGACGCACGCGTCGCCCCTGAGACGGGATCGACGTGCGCATGCAGCGTGGCATATATCCCCCGGACGAACGGGCCCGCGTGCGTCATCAACCGGGCATGCGCCGTCGCGTCACCGCGCCAGCCACGCCACTGCTCAAGCACCTCACCCTCGTGACGATGGTTCATGGCACCATACGCAAACATGTTGTTCGCCCGTGCGGGGTGATGCGTGGTCGGCCTCAGGCCCTGGCCGCCGCCGCTCGATCCCGTGACCGCAAAGATCGAAGGCGGTGCGACGAGCGGCAGGTCGGCAATCGCAAAAAGTGCGAGCTGTGCCGCGGTTGCGAAGCACCCTGGCGCTGCGATCGCTGTCGCCCCCCGCAAGGATTCACCGAGCACATCGGCCAGTCCGTAGCGGAAGCGGTGCACCAGTGCTGCTGCTTCGTGCGCGCCATAGTACTTCGCGTGCAACGCCCCGTCCTGAATTCGGAAATCGGCAGCGAGATCGACGATGAGGCCGGGCCCCGCATCGACAATTGCGCCCATTAGTAGAGCCGATTCGCCGTGCTCGAGCGACAGGAAGACCACATCCTGACCGCGAGCGACTTCAGCGGGTGCGTGTCCCGCGAAGCGCGCGTTGGTGAGCAGCGCCAATGACGGATGCACCTCGTTGATCGGCTTGCCGGCCTGCGATCTCGACGTGGCCACGACCTCGGTCACATCGGGGTGCTGCAACACCAGCCGCAGCAGCTCACCGCCGACGTACCCCGCCGCGCCAAGGATGGCGACCTTCACACTGGCGCCCCGGTCTGAGCGCGCCACGACGCGAGCGCGTCGCGCACCCGTGCCACCATGCCATCCGCATCGCGCCGTGCGTTGTGTGCGGGCAATCCGAGGCCGACCGTGATGTAGTCGCGACCGACCGCGTTGTCCGTCGCCGGGCCGGTGATCAGCGTGATCGGCAGGTCGTACTCGCGAGCCATCAGTTCCTTGGCGCCCCAGCACGCGACAGGATCGGGTGCGGCCATGATCCACGCGGCCCCGAGCGCGCTGAGGTCGGGTGCGCGCAGGATATCCTGCACGCCATACTCACCCAGGATGCCGTCGCCCAGCTCGGCCACGATCACATCAAGGCGTGGCCCGAGCGGCGCAGCCAGTCGATTGAGCAGGCCGCGCGCGACCGGGACGGTCATTCCGGCGCGCGTGCTTGCAGCACCGGCGTCGTTGAATGTGAGGGCCTCGATGGCGCCGGCATCGCGCATCGAGAGCGCGTCGCGCATCAGCGACACGCCCGTGAGCTTGAGTGCCGCCACGCGAAGTCCGCCACGCACCAGGCCGCGAACGAGCTCCGTCGCCGCGACCGTCTTGCCCGAGTTCATGCAGGTGCCGACCACGAACACGATCGGGATGTCGCACGCGAGTTCATCGGCCGGCGGTACCGCGCGGTCACGAATGTGCGCGGGCCGACCGACACGATCGCCGAGCTCCGGAAACGACAGCACCGCGCCGAGCACCTCCGCCTGGAACGGCGGCCCGATATCGGGGTTGATCGACGTGCAACGCCCGAGGATGCCGCCGAGGTTGAGCACGTCGATCGTGTCGCCAACCGCGATGCTCTGGGGCACCTCACCCGCGTAGCCGCGCAACGCCCGACGCGTTCCGAGCGTCCCCGCGAGCACATCTCCCGCACGCAGCGACACCATTCGCCCCGAGACGTCCTCGACCTCGTTGTACGTGCTCTTGTCGGTCAGCAACCGCACAGCGAGGACGTAGCCTTCGGCTGCAGCAATCTGGTCGCCCACGATCACTTCGTTGCCGAGGGCTGCATTGCGCGTGGAAGAGGCGACGCGGTTGAGGCGGACTCGCGTCGTCACGACCATCACGACCCCCCGTCGGTGGCGCGCGCGGCAGCGCGCATCGCGAGCAACTCGGGAATCGCGCCCACATGGGCGAACGCCTTCGACTCGTCGCCCGTCCACAGCCTGTTTTCCTCGCCGTAGGTCGCTACAGCCTGATCCATCATCGAATAGGGCGACACAGCACCGGTCACAAGGAATCGACCCGGCGCCAGCCGCACCCTCGTGTCGCCACTGACTCTTTGCTGCGACGAGTGCACCATCGCCTCGATGTCCCGCAGTGTCGGATCGAAGTAGTGCCCTTCGTGCAGGCGATCGCCGTAGAAGCGGCCGAGTTGATCCTTCCAGAACGACTGCCACTTGGTGAGCACCAGCTTCTCGAGTTCGCGGTGCGCGTTGATCAGGATCAGCGCGCTCCCCGCCTCGAAGCCGATGCGGCCCTTGATACCAAGCGCCGTCTCGCCGACGTGGATGCCATGTCCGATGCCGTAGGTCGCGGCGCGTGCGCTCAACACCTCGACCAGCACGTGCCCCTCCATCGGGGCACCATCAAGCGACACCGGGACGCCCTGCCTCCACCCGATCACCAGATCCGCTGGTGCCGGTGCGTCAATCGGAGGATCGAGCAACTCCGCCGGGGGCGCCGCCCAGGTGTCGTGCGTCCAACCGCCGCCCCAGGTGGTGCCCCACAGCCCGCGATTGATCGAGAACGCTCCCGACTTGGGCGGCACTGGCAGCCCCCGCGCTTCGAGATACGCGATCGACTGGTCGCGCGACAGCGATTCCTCGCGGATCGGCGTGACGATGTCGAACTCGGGTGCGAGCACCCGCAGCGCGATGTCGAAACGGATCTGGTCGTTCCCGGCACCGGTCGAGCCATGTGCCACAGCGGACGCCCCAATCGTGCGGGCCGCCTCGATCACCGAGATCGCCTGCTGAGTACGCTCAGCAGACTGCCGAGAACGTAGCGTATGGGCCGCTCGGGATACGCCGCAGCCGCTGCCGACGCGCCGCAATACGCACCATTCAGGGTGAGCAACAGCGCTGCCAGGCGAAAACCGCTCATGACACT
>JANMSC010000169.1:0-4802 GCA_031388885.1 Gemmatimonadales bacterium
GTTCTGGCCCTCCTGCCGACATTGGTCGCCCGCATGCTGTCGCGGCCGCTGTCGGCCGACTGGTCTCAGCCACTGACGTTCCAGACGGTCCTCGGCCGCTTGGTTTGGGTCAATGTGTCGCTGGCCGTCTTCAACCTCATCTCGGCGTTTCCGTGAGACGGCGGCCGAGTCCGGCGGGCGACGGGCGATGCGGATGGACTTTGTACGCGCGACGCAGTCGGCGGCGCGCATCGGGCAGCGCATCGCCTTCGTACTTGGCGCGCTGGCCTGTACGTCAACCCCATGCTCACGCTGATCGCGGACTTTATCTGGATCACCGCCGCAGCGGAGGCGGGGAGCGTTGAGGCTACCGCCCTCCTGAAGGGCGAGACGGTACATCAGGCCATGGTGACGCAGTTCGAAGTCACCGCCCAAAACAGCGACGCCGGCTGAGGCGGTCGAGCGGCTGCTAGCCGGTGCACAGATCGACTTTCCGGTGCTCGAAGACGGTCGCTTGGCCGGAGTGCTCACGCGCACCGGGCTGATTGCCGGGCTAGCGCGAGGAGGTCAACTGGTATTGGTACGCGATGTGATGGTGTCCACCTTCGAGTCGGCCGTGCCCGGCGAAGCGCTCGACGCGGCGCTTGCGCGACTGCGCACGAACGCGACCCATACCGCCCCCGTCGTCAACGAGGGGCGGGTGATCGGCCTCCTCACGCTCGATAATGTTGCCGAGCTGTTGGCGGTCTGCGGTGCGGGGCGGACGGGGCGCCTAGCTGACGCCGGCCTCTCCGCCTAACGAGGCACGCTGCATCGGGTCAACGCGGGTCCTCCTGTCGGCGACAGACGAGCACCGGCACGACGCGGCGCGCGGTCATCATGAGGTTCATGGCCGGAAAGCATAGTCAGGTTGAAGACGTTCGAACCGAACAAGTTGCCGACAGCGAGATCGAACGCCACCATGCGCACGGCAGCGATGCACAACTTGCGGATGCTGTCGTAAATCCGGCGTCCTTCGCGCACCGCAGCGACGATGATTTGGAGAAGCCGAGCCAACCGCACGCTTACGCCGATTTGTCTTCCACACCCGCCGGAACATGCACGAGCACCGGCAGCAGCGACGAACGAATGACCTTGTCGACGACGCTCCCCATGAGGAAGCGCGGAAGACCCCCGACGCCCGACGACGATACCGCGATGAGATCGGCACCGTCGCGCTTCGCGAGACCCACGAGCGCACGGGCCGTATGACCATGCACGACAACTTCGACCGACACCGACCGTCCCTCCGTCAGGAGGCGCGCGGCGAGGGGCTCGAGATAGCTGCGGCGGACATCCTCCTCGAATTGGCTGGTGAGCAACGGCGACAGGAGCGTCTGGGTCGGCGCCACCACATGCGCCAGCGTGAGGTGCACCGGCGCGTCTCCACACAGGCGAATGACTTCGTCGATGGCGCGCTCACTGCTCGGCGACCCGTCGAGGGCCACCAACGCCCGGGTAAAAGGAAACAGCCGCTGCCTCCGCGTCGGCATCTTGTGCTTGAAGCGTGTGAGCAAGAGCGGAACCGCAACGCGTCGCAGCAACCCTTCGGCCACACTACCGAGCCACGCCCGGGAAAACCCGCCGCGTCCGTGCGTGGACATCACCACCAGGTCGATGTGATGGTCGCGAATGAACGCCTCGAGGCAGTCCACGACCACGCCCTCAAGCACGAATGGCTGCGGGTCACGACAACCCACCTGAGACGCTTGGAACGCCAGTCGATCCAGGTGCTCGAGCAGAGACGCCCGTTGGTCGTTGTCGTACGAAGGATCGATGGGGGACGCCCCCTGCGTTCGACTCGGTAGAAGCGGATGGTACACCGTGGCCAACGCGAGGCTGGCAGCGTGGTACTTCGCGAGCCCGAGCGCGAGCGGAAAGGCACGGGAGGCAAAGAGCGAACCGTCGAGCGGTACCAGAATTGATCGGATCATCCGAAGACTCCGCAGTAAAGAGGGGGTCATGGTTACTGGCCGAACGCTACAATCCAGGTGGCCCCGCGGCTGCCTTCCGTCGCGGACGCACGATCTCAACGGTGCAGTGGGCGTTCATGGCCACGGCGGTCGAAACGCTGCCGAGCAGGAAGCGCTCGATTCTTCGAACACCTCTCGCCCCCACGAAAATGCAGTCGGCTCCGTCCGCCCACGCGGCGGCCTCCTTCACCAAGGCGTATTTCGGATCGCCTTGTTTGACGAGGGTGGACACCGACAGCCCACCACATCGCTGCCGCAGTGTCTCGGCAACCTCCTCCGCCATGTCTTCGCTCCTGGAGTCGACGGGTACGGACGCGTGGCCCTGCAGCGCGTACGCGCTCCAGACCGAGTACCACTCGGGATCGGCGTCTGCTCCCGACCCAAAGGCGGCGATCAGTACCCGCGTTCCGTTCGGCCAGGCCCGCTCGGCCACCACGTCGATCGCGACCCGCGAGTCCTCCGAACCGTCCACACCAACGACGATCTTTGGCGCGGAGAGGCTGGTCCCAAACGGGCTGGCAGACGCCACGTCCGCCCGGCCCCGCGCGATCCGCACCGAGCACCGGACCTCGGTCACGACGCGGTGCGACACGCTGCCTAGCACCAGCCGCTTGAGCCCACCATGACCGTGCGACCCCACGACCACCAGGTCGGCGGGCTTTCCTCCGACGCCTCCCTCGCCGCCCTCTGCCCGTTTGACGATGGCCCATGCGGGCGAATCGGCGCAGGACTCGGCGTGGACGTTCCAGCCGGGAAAGCGTGTGCGGAGGAGGCCCGCTCCCTCCTCGGCAACGTCGCGCTGCCGCTCGACGCCGTGCCGGACCCGCTCACGGATGGACTTCAGTCTCGGCAGCGTCTCATCAGCGAGTCCCCCCGAGAGCTCTTCCGCCGGCAGCCAGGCATCGAGTGCGGAGACGACGAGAACTTCCGCATCGGGCGGCAGGCCCGCGAGCGACAGGTCGGACAGCGCCGCGCGGGCGCACTCGGAACCGTCGTAGGCAATGAGGATTCGCATGCTGGTCTCCAAACTCCAAGGATGATATGGGTCGCGCCTTTACGCCAACCGTAGTGCCGACTGTCTACTCTCCGGGAGAGGTTCCCCTCTGGGTGTCGCGGCGCCCGAAAGTACCATCGAGCATTCGTGCCAGCGCCGACTCGACGACCGTCTCGACCTAGTGCGCTGCCACCGCCCCCTCATCGATACTACTTCGGATATTGATGTGCATCAGCGTGTAAGATCACCCGCTTCAGTGTTTCGGTCATCCCAACCGCTATTCTGTTGGGAAGGGGAACCAAACGCGTCACGCCCCGGCATCGGGGAACACCCGACGGTGTATCCGGGATTTACCAGCGCAGCCGGAGTATGTCCGTCGCGGGCACAACCAACGGTCGACGCTGTTGTTCGGGTGAGGCGCGCCGGCCAAAGTGCTTGCGCGCGCGCGGAAGTTGTCTGCCACCGGAATCACGTGGTCGTTAGGGAAGCAGCGCTCCGCGGAAGCAGCGCTCCGCGGAAGCAACGCTCCGGGGAAGCAGCGCTCCGCCCCGATCAGAGCCTGTTGCGGAGGGTTTCGCGGCTACTGGGGTGCGCAGTTCCGCCCGTGAACCATCGAGGATTTGGGAATGTGAAGTGCGGGCGGTAGCTGTGGCCAGTTGTTGCGGCGTCTGTCGATGTCCCGTTCGCCGGGAGGCAGCTCGCACGGATCCCGGCGAGTCCGGGGCACGCCGTCGCGCCTCGTCGCCTCCCCACTCTCCCCGTTGTCGAACCGCCGAGGCGACCCATCAAGCCGGCGCCGACACGGCAATCGCGGGTGACGGACCGGGAGCTGCTACTTGACCTGCGGGCCGTCCGCCACGGAATCGTCCTCCGAGAAACTCTCGGGACTTGCCGTGGTCTCGAGTCCGTGAAGTCAGGGGCCCTCTTCGAGGACTGAACCGCCGCCGGTGCCCGCAGCGGGCATCTGCGCCTTGGGTCCGGTGGCAGGATGCCGAGAGAGTAGCGTCATGCGGCCTCGGATGCGTTACTGTCAATCGTGAGAAATGCGGGTTCGGCTTCTCGGTCGCGGCACTCGCAGTCATCGGCGACCAGTATGAGGCTGCGGAGGTGGCCAACAACGCGGCGCAAGGCGCAGCCCTGTACACGGCTTAGCGTGGCACATGTTCGAAGCGCCCCATCGTTAGGGGAGGTCGAGAGCCCGTCTGTCTGCACAGCATGAGTGAGCGTCGGGCCCCCCTATTCGGCTGACAATGATCGGAACCGCGTACATGACCCTGGGCTGGGAAGACTTCCTTTCCTCACTCACCCTACTGCTCTCGCTGCTCGCGTCTGCTCACGCGCTGCTTAACAAGCGCGACACCCGCGCGGTGGTGCTTTGGTTGGGTTTTGTCTGGCTCCTCCCCATCGTCGGAGCCGTGATGTATTTCGTCCTCGGCGTCAACCGCATCAAGCGCAGGGCCATTCTGCTCCGCGGGACCCTGGCACGTTATCGTGCCGAATCCAGTGCAGTTCCTTGCCCACCGGAGAGTGTTTCCCAGCATTTACCCCTCGGTTCCAGCCATCTGGGCGGGCTTGCTGCAGTGGTAGGCAAAGTGACCGCGCGCCCGCTGTTGCCGGGAAATAGCATCGAACCGCTTGTCAACGGTGACGCCGCATATCCGGCAATGCTGGAGGCGCTCGCGAATGCTCGGCATTCCATCACGTTTTCCACCTACATCTTCGACCGCGACGAGGTGGGCTTGGAATTCGCCACCGCCCTTGGCGACGCGGTCCGCCGTGGCGTGGAAGTACGCGTGCTCATCGACGCCACCGGTACG
>JANMSC010000175.1:0-4022 GCA_031388885.1 Gemmatimonadales bacterium
GAATGAGTTTCACCGCCACCACCTATCCCGGGCTGAAGGCCATTTTCGACCGCGACTTCGAGGGTTATCGCAGGGCGCTGTACGACGCCCGCCCCGACCTCGCCAAACAGGGAGCGCTCGACGGCGGCGCGGGTGCGCTCGCCGGTGGGTTGGGTGAATATTTCTCGAATCCCAACCAGAAGCTCGACGCCGACTGCCTGCCGATCTTCCTGCCCTTCCTGTTCAACGTCACCGCGGCGGCCACCCCGATGACGCGCACCGAATTCGTGGCGGAGCAGACGGCGGAAGCCCAGCGCCTGCGCACCGCCATCCTGGTCGATGCGACCGCCAATGCCGCGTTGATCAATCTGGCGAGCGATGCCGACGTGTGGGTCAATGCCTATCTGGGCGCGCTGGAGGAAAGCGGGCTGCTGAGACCGGAAGACGAAGCCCCGCCGATACGCGAAGACGCCAAGGTAATGGGCCTGCTGGCGACGCTGACCAGCGGCATTCTGGTCGGACCGGTGGGCGACCAGATTGCCGGCCCGGCGACGCTCACCGCCTTCTTCGAGCAGGTGCACAAGTGGTACGGCGACGCGCCCAAGACGATCGCGCCGCTGATTGGTTTTGACCATCGCATCCCCCCCCCGGAGTCCGACTGCGAACCCTACGACATTCCGGTGCCGAAGGCCGCGGCCTTTGCCGATTTCGACCTCGGCCTGTCGCATCCGACCCACTTCCAGTCGGTCAATATTTTCACGCCGGGCACCGACGGCGGCGCGGAAAGAACCGTCGATCCGCTCTTCTCGTCGCTGGCATCGAGCAACACGCTGACCGCGCTCGATTTGCAGGCCTTGTTCGACCAGATCGCGCAGAGCACGGATGGCGGCGCCACGATCAGCGGTCCCTCGGGAGTCGGCGCGGAGCAATTCGTGCCCGCGAACACCGCGTTGCCCTACACGGTGCGCTTCAGTAATCCGCCGGAATCGACCAGTGCCGCCAACGAAGTGCGTGTGGTCACGGTTCTGGACGACGATCTGTCGCTGCGCTCGTTCCGTCTCGGCGACATGCGCATCGGCGGCGTGACCATCAACGTGCCGAAGGATCGCGCCAACTTCCAGGGTGACTTCGATCTGCGCAACGCGCTGGGCTTCATCGTGCGTGTGAGCGCCGGCATCGATCCCACGAGCCGCACCGCGAGTTGGGTCTTGCAGGCCATCGATCCCGAAACCGGCGAAGTGCTGCAGGACGCCACCCGCGGACTGCTGCAGCCGGACAACACCCAGGGCCGGGGTGCGGGATTCGTGAGCTGGACGGCACAGGCGGCGTTTGGCGTCGCAACCGGCGCCGAAATTACCGCGCAGGCGCGGGTGCTGCTCGACAACCAGGCGCCGTTCGAGACTGCCACCGTCACCCACATTCTCGATGGCGCTGCACCCGAAACCGCGCTGACCGCAACGCTCGTGCAGGCCGGCGGCAATGACTATCTTGTCAAATGGCAGGCAGTGGACGAGCAGGGCGGGTCAGGTATACGCCATACCACGGTCTATGTGCGTGCCGATGGCGGTGAGTGGACGATCTGGCAGCGCCAGACCACCGAAACGCAGGCCGTCTATCAGGGCGAAGCCGGCCACACCTACGAATTCCTCGCGCTGTCGGTGGACAAGGCCGGCAACCGCGAGTTGCCGCCCGGCAACGACGTGCCGGGCGACGGGACCGTGGTGGACGTGGGCGGCGTGCCCGAGGTCGGGCGCACCACGCAGGACATTGGCGCGCCGCCCGCGCCGAGCAATGCCGACTCGACGAACGAACTCTTCATTCAGGCGCAGGCGAATCTGCCGGCGGTGGTGCCGGCGCGGCCTTCGCTCTATACCACGGTGATCGCCCCCTTTAGCGGCGAAGTGTTCGGCACCGGCATCGGCCAGAGTTTCTCCGGCATCGGGCCGCTGGCGATCCTCGACAGACCCGATGGCAACTTCATTGTCAGCGGCGGCGGCAACCGCGGCGCGTTGTACCTGTTCGACCAGGACGGCGGCAAGGCGCTGACGCCGGGGGTGCAACTGGACAGCCCGGTCTTCGATCTCGCGTGGGATGGCAACGGCGTACTGTGGGCCACCTCCGGCGGAGGACAGTTGCTCGAACTGGATCCGAGCTCGCTGGCAGTCATCAACACTTATGGCGACAGCCTGACGCAGGCGCTTGCCTTCGATGCGGCAAAAGGCGTCTTCTTCGTTTCCTCCGGCGACGGCATCGAGAAGTTCGATCCGGTGACACGCCGCTTCAGCCATTTCAGCAACGTGCGCGTGGACGACCTGGCGATTGCGCCCGACGGCAGCCTGTGGGGGACCACGTGGCCCAAGCGCGGAGACATTGTGAGCTTCGACAGCCGCGGCCGCGCCCAGGTGCAGGTGCGCCTCGACGCCGCGCTCGATTCGATTGCATTCGGCCGCGCCGGCACGGCGCTCGAAGGGTTGCTGTTCGTGTCGGCACGCATTCCGTCCGGCAGCACGGACAAAGCAAGTTTGTACATGGTGGACCTGGCCACGCTTCGTGTGCTCGAAGTCGCGCGCGGCGGACCGAGTGCCGAACAGTTGCTCGCCACGGGCGACGGGCGCTTGCTCATATCGAATGGCACCCAGGTCGACGTGCTGGCGCCGCTGGTGGCGCCCTCGGTGATACGGACCAACCCGACCCAGGGCAGCATCGTCGCGCTGCCCTTCGCCACCATCACGGTCACCTTCGACCGCGACATGCGGCAAAGCTCGGCGGGCGCCAGCGATTCGGTGCTGAACCCGGAGAATTACCGCCTGGTCAACAGCATCGGCGAGCGCATTGCGTTCACCCAGGTCAGCTATGACGCCGAGTCGCGCACCACGACGCTGCGTTTTGAATCGCCCGAGGGCGATACCTACACACTTACGGTGGACGGGCGCATCCGCTCGGCAGGGGGGCTGGAGCTGACGGCGGCCTATACGCTGAACTTCACCGCCGTGCAGGACTTTTCGGCACTGGTGGACATCAAATTCATCGCCACCCGGTCCGATCGCGAGACCGGCACCGTTTCCTTCGACGTTCAGGTCACCAACAAGACCGACTACGACCTTCGGGTACCCTTGTTGCTGGTGCTCGACCCGTCTCGCTATTTTCAGGGTACGGCGATAGGCGCGCCGCTGCGCGAAGACGGGTTATGGTTGCTCGACATCGGCGCCGGCATACCCAACGGTATCTTTGCACCCGGTGCGACCACGCTGGTGCGCACGGTCACGCTGACCAATCCGCAGGGACAGCATGTCAACCTCGGCAGTGGCGTGTATGCCATGGCCTACCCGAACACTGCCCCCGTGTTTACGTCGCAGCCTGCGATGGCTGCCCTCGCGGGCAGTGAATATCGTTACCAGGCCGTCGCCAACGATCCCGACGGAACCGTCATCACTTACGTGCTGCTCGACGGGCCGCAGGGCAGCGTCCTCGACGCGGCGACCGGCTTGCTGAGCTGGACGCCGACCGCGGTCAGCAAGGAGAAACAGACCGTCGTACTGCGCGCCTACGACACGCGTGGAGGGTCTGCAACGCAGGCCTTCCTCATCGAAGTCGCGGGAGGCAACCGAGCGCCAACGCTCGAGTTGCCGCCCACTGTGCGTTTGCGCGAAGGCCAGGCATACAGCCTTCCGGTGGCGGCCACCGATGCCGACGGACAGGTGTTGTCTTTCCTCGCGGACAATCTGCCACCGGGCGCGCGCTTCGACAGCCAGCTCGGCGTGTTCGAGTGGACCCCGGGTTACGCAGCCGCCGGCGAATACCGCGATGTGCAATTCTCGGTGACGGACGGCACACATCTCGTCACGCAGGGCATTACCTTCATCGTAGACCAGGTCAATGCAGTGCCGGTGCTGCGCGGAATTCCGGAGCGAACGGTCCGGCAAGGTGACGCCCTCCGATTCACCATCGCCGCTGACGATATCGACGGCACCGAACTGGCCTACACGGCACCCAATCTGCCTGCGGGAGCCACGCTCAATCCGATTACCGGAGTGTTCGAATGG
>JANMSC010000289.1:0-1765 GCA_031388885.1 Gemmatimonadales bacterium
TACGACCGTGGCCGACGGTTGATCGCCGAGTACCTCGGCGGGTCGTGGAGCGCGCTGGTGAGTCAGCGGGACACCACCAACAAAGGGCGCATTCCGCTCCGCGTAACCATCGCGACCATGCCCGACCCCTTCGACTCTCACATGGACTGGTCGTACGACGCCAACCTGGAGGCGATACGACGCGCGATGGGGACCGCGGGCTTCATCCCGCAGAATTTCTGGCTCCCCGAGCGCAGCGACAGCGTGCGCGTCGTGACCAGTGGCGCCGTTGTCTCGTACTCTGCGCATGACTTCCAGCCGGGAGTTTTTCTATTTCGTGCCACCGACCCATACGCGCCGGCCCTACACGTCTTGTACCTCATCCCTGAAGTCCCCACGTCGGGGGTGCATTTGCGTGCTTTCCGGGCGGCACTGGCGGAGCGCCGCGCCATCATGACCGAGGGACGCGGCGTCTTCGACGTGGACGCCCGCGAGCGGGCCGAACTCGCGGTGCTCGGGCCAAACTTCAGCGGATCGGCAATGTCGCTCCGCGCGCTTGTGGACAATGCGCTTGCCCCGGCGAACGCTGCGCCGCTGGTCAGCTCCGACACGGCACTTCGAACGGCGCGCATCTTCTCGGGCTCGGCCACCGCGTTTAGCAACCTGCACGTCCTGTCGGACACGGCCTGCGTAGTAGTCCGTCGCAGGTATTCGTCTTCCCGCGACTCGGTGGCGCGCATTCGCTATTCGGCGACCGTGAACCCTGATGAAGCGATGGACGAGGTCTTGGTCGACGTCATTAGCTCACTTGGCGTGAAGCCGCATCAAGTGGCGGTGCTGAGCGAGTCCGGGACTGCCTATGGGGCTGACAGGCCGAGCGGCGAGCAGGATAAAAAGCCGAGCGGCGAGCAGGCCGACAGTAGCGTCGCGCTTGGCAGGAGTCCCGTGTGCACGGGCAAGGAGCTCGCGGTGGAGGCGGCGACCAATAGCGGCACCGGGACGGTCGCTGGCGCCGGCCCGTCGTCAACGCGAGGAGTCGGCCGCAAGACGACCGTGGGAGGCGCACTTCCCGAAAGTACGAAAACGGCTGGTGGGGAGCGCGCGTCGCGATATCTCACAGTCCCGTTCCCGCTAAACATCGCCAGCTTGCGCAGTGAGTTCGAGCGTTCGCCGGCGGCACTCGAGGCGTCGCCGAACCTCCCGCGATTTTCCGACGCCCCGCGCACCCGGTTGTCGCTCGACGACGCGAAGCGCCCGCGCGAGTCCCCCACGCTGACGTCGAACCTCAGTGTGCCCGCGCTTGACGTGTTGCTCTCGAACCTGATGCGTACACTCAGCGAGCACGACGTTCGGGTGGTGGTGCTGAAGGCCACCGACGTGCGCGACAAGCTGATGCTGGCACGCGAACTTCGCCGGAGCCTTGGGGACGTGGTGCTCATCGTGTACGAGAGCCATGTGCTGCTCCGCCGACCGGAATACTCGGAGGCGCTGCGAGGGGCGCTGATTCTCAGCACGTATCCCCTGTCGTTGGAGAACCAGTTCTGGTCCACGTCGCGCAGAAGCAGCACGGGCGATTCGTCGTACGTGCACCTGAACGATCTGCTGGCCTTCCCCAGCGACGCGTCGGTCGGGGTCTACAACGCCACGCTCTCCATCCTCGGGTTCCCCGAGCGGCGCGTGGAGTTCGCGTTGCGCAACGGCCTTGGGCGCGATTCGAGCTACTTCCTTCCGCCAGTCTGGCTTTCGGTCGTTGGACGCGACGATTTCTACCCGCTGCGCGCCCACG
>JANMSC010000297.1:0-10483 GCA_031388885.1 Gemmatimonadales bacterium
GTCGAGTCCGGCGCTCACCGAACTCGAGGAGGTCACGACCGACTGGGTGCGGCAGATGATGGGACTCTCCGATCGATGGACCGGCGTGATTCAGGACACGGCGTCGACCAGTACCTTGGTCGCCCTGCTGTCGGCCCGCGAGCGCGCCACGGGATTCGGCGCCGAGCGCGGCGGGCTTCAGGGCGCCCCCCAGGTCCTCGTCGTTTACCTCAGCGCGCAAGCCAACAGCTCGGTTCACAAGGCGGCACTGCTCGCCGGATTCGGGCGCGATCAGTTGCGTATCGTGCCACACGACGACGCCTACGCGATGCGAACGGATGCGCTTGAGCTGATGATGGCGGAAGACGTCGCCGCAGGGCACGTTCCGTGTGCAGTGGTGGCGACGACGGGCACCACCGCGTCGACGGCGCTCGACCCGTTGGACGCGATCGCAGCCGTCGCGCAGCGTCACGGGGCGTGGCTGCACATCGACGCCGCAATGGCCGGCTCGGCAATGATCCTGCCGGAGTGTCGCTGGATGTGGGCTGGAGTTGAAGCAGCCGACTCGCTCGTCGTGAATGCGCACAAGTGGCTCGGCGCGGCGTTCGACTGTTCACTCTACTATGTGCGCGATCCTGACACGCTCATTCGGGTCATGTCGACCAACCCGAGTTACCTTCGCACGTCGGCGGATGTCGAGGTGCGCAACCTGCGCGACTGGGGGCTGCCGCTGGGGCGCAGGTTTCGGTCGCTCAAGCTCTGGTGCCTCATTCGTGAACAGGGTGTGCAGGGGCTGCAGGCCCGGATCCGTCGCGACCTCGACAACGCGCAGTGGCTGGCGGCAGCGGTGACAGCGACCGACGAGTGGACCCTGCTCGCGCCGGTACCATTGCAGACACTATGCGTCCGCCACGAACCGCCGGGACTCACCACCACGGAGCTGGATCGCCACACCCGTGACTGGGTCGACCGGATCAATCAGTCGGGCGCAGCCTATCTCACCCCTGCCCTGCTCGACGATCGCTGGATGGTGCGGGTGTCAATCGGGGCTGAGCCGACGGAGCGAACCCACGTCGAGGCGCTGTGGCGGGTGATGCAGGAGGCAGTTACCTCCTCGCTGCCTTCACCGCAGCCGCAAGTTCGGTGTACGCCGTCGGATCGATCTCGCGGAACGGGCGCATGATCTGCGCAATGCGACCGTCCGGACCGATCACGAAGAGCACCCGACTCTCCGACTTGCCGTTGCTCCGCAGGGTGCCGTAACTCCGCCCCGCCACGCCGTCGACATCACTCCCGAAGTGGAACGGGAACTGCTCGTCGGCAGCCCACGACGCCAAAACGGTCGCCGAGTCGGTGCTGATTGGCAGCACGACGACGTCCTTGCTGCCCCCGAACAGCGTCTCGTATTGGTCGCGATACGCTTTCATCTGGATGGTGCAACCGCTGGTGCGGGCCCTGGGGAAGAACGCCAGCACCACTGTCTTGCCCTTGAGCGACGACAGCGTCAGCGGCTTCGACGCAACGCCGTCCTTGCCTGCGACCGTCAGGGTGAAGTCAGGTGCGACGTCACCCACTTGCGGGCCAACTGGGACAACCGCAGCCTGCTGCGCCGCGGCGCCGCGCGCGCCGGCTAGAAGCAACGCGACTGTGATGATGCTTCGAATATTCACGTTAGCGTCCTGTGGTCGGAATAATGCGCCAGACCTCACCGACCTGGTCTGATGCGACGAACATCACGCCACCATCGGGTTGCATGCTCGCGCTGCTGGGAACCTTCAATGTACCCGATTTCACTTCAAGTCGGCTGGCAACCGCGGCGACGCCAACAGCGCGCGGAATGCTGCCCAACGCGCCGCCGGATCGGCACCGGCGCGCTCGACATGGGCCGCGACCATGTCCCGACCGAGGTTGTAGTTGACCACGTAACTCCGGTAGGTGTCGATGAAGCGGAGGGTCTTGGCGGCGCCCTCGGGAGTCTGGAGCCACCAGCGCTCCATGAGCAGTATCGCCGAGTCGCCCGACACCCGCCCGTCGAGATACTCGCGCGCAACTTCATTGCGCGCGAAGTTGAGCCGTTCCATCACCACGCGCACCGCCGCATTCTTTGCGGCCAGCGACGGGTCGAGGCCGGCCAGCGGGAAGAGCGAATCACGCTCGAATGCCGTGCGGGCGTCGCCCGGGAACGCCATGTCGATGCCGTAGTTCGCACTTCCTTCGGCGATCAGCGATTGGGCCGAGAAGAGCGGATATACCGAGACCTCAACCCAACCGCGGTCGCGCACGAGGGCCTGCTCCAGCGCCGCGTTGTACACGTGGTGGCCGGGGTAGCCCTCGTGGCAGGCGAGGTCCACCGCGCGTTCGACCGCGATCGGAAAGTCGGTGTTGACCTGGATCAGCGAGTGGAAGTCGCCCTTGTACCAGTTGTAGGCATTCCATGATGTGCCCTTGACGTACTCGAGATCGAAGCGTTCGCCCGGTGGCAGGGGCATCTGTGCCAGCGTCCGGGCACGACAGGCCTGGATCGCGGTCTTGAAGACCGTGTCCACCCGGTCGGCGGGGATCATCACGCCTGCCCGAAATCGCTGGTAGCGAGCGGCCAGCGGCCCGGGGCCGGCTATGAGCGAGTCGAGTTGCGCGAGCAGCGAATCAAAGTGGGCGGCAGGGTAGTGCGGGACATCAACGTCGTACAATGCCTTGGCTTCTTCATCGAAACTGAGCCGCTCACCCGCCACGATGCGGGCGCGGGCGACCATTGAGCGCAGTTGGGTCGCGAGATACCGATGCCGCATCGCGACGAGCGAATCGGTGCCGGCTGCGACCGAGTCGCCGAGCACGGCGAGCAGCGAGTCTGCCGACGCGCGAATCGCGGCCACCGGGAGCGAGTCGCGGTCGGCAATCGCCTTGAGGGAGTCGGGACCGTAGTAGGCGTCGACAAAGGCCGGGTCATGCAATCCCATGCCCAGCGACAGCACGACATATCGCCGCGCGACCGCGTCGAGATCAGGACCCGCTGGGGCGGCGGACGGGTCGCACGCGGCCAGGAGGACAACGAGAGCAGCGACGCGATACATGGTGGCTCGACAGGATGCAGGGTGAACGCTTCATTGGACGACCGGTGCAGGATAGCCCCGGCCCGCCAGCACTGCCACCGGGATGACCACCTCCTTGCGCCCGGTCACTCGCCGAGTGACCGCACCGCTATCGGCCTTGGAGCGCACCTCACCGACCGGGCCGACGTCGCGGGACATCTCGCGCAGCGCATCGACGATGAGGGTTCGCTCGTTGGTCGTGAGTTGCGCGGGCGTCACGCCGTACATGGCCAGCGCCGCAGCGAGGGCCGCCTCGTTGTTGGTGTCATAGTCGTACACATCGCGGTAGACGTGCAGGGCCCCGTCATGCACCATGATTGTCTCGTACCGCAGCTCGACTGGAATGGCCTGCGGCAGGGCAATCTCTTTCGTCACGGTCCGACGCCGAGCGAACGCGCGGATCGCACTATCAGTCAGCTCACCGCCGCCGATTCTGGCGAGGAGGAGGGTGAAGTCGCGCAGCTGGACGTCGGTCAGGCCGACGCAGCCGTGCGAAGCGAACCCTCCGATATCCTTGGCCAACTTGCCGCCGTGAATGAGCGAGGGCAGGCCGATCGGAATCTTTGCGATGCCGAGGGGATTCAACTTGCTCCCTGCGGCGACGGTCCGGCCCACCTTCGCGGTCCCGCCGCCTTCGACCCACGGTTCGTTGGGTGGGGTCCAGGTCGGGTTGAAGATGATGCGGCTGGCGGCGCGCATTCCTGTTGGCAGCGGGAATTCCGGATATCCGATGCCGATGCGGTAGGTCTTCACCAGTCGCCCGGCCTCGAAGACGTCCATCCGGTACGCTGGCGCGTTCACCACGACGCGCGTGTCGGTCGGCACGTTGCTGGGCACGGCGGCGGCGGCCAGCACCGCGCTGTCGCGCCCCGCCAGCGTGGTGTCGGCACCGGCGCTGACATCACTCCAGTAGTACCGCACCAGCGCCATCAGTCGCGCCGACTTCTCGATGCCGATGACTGTGTTGATTTTCGCAGTGGCGAGTTCGCGCGCCGCCCACGCCACGCCCGACCCGGCGCTGGCATCCCGGCGCAATCGCGCCGTTTCTTCACTGGAGATGCGCCGCAGCGAATCGATCTGGCCGTCAGTGAGGTCGAGACGCGGTTGGAGCTGGGCCACGAACGCACTGTCGGCAAAAAACGCGTCGAGCACCGGCAGCGTGACCGGAAGCTCGATGCCGCGGCCCACGACCCGAGGCGTCAGCCGGTGCGCGGTGTCAACGGCGGCCATCGCGGAATCCGCTTCGCGTGCGGTATCGGCATCGCGTGGCTGACAGGCGACACCACCGCTGGCAATCGCGAGGACAACCACGGTACGGATCAATTGTGAAGTGCGCATCGCTACAACTCCCGGGTCAGATAGGTCAGTCACGCGGCGTGCCTGAGGGGGCGTGCCGCATCAGCGGATACGGATTGATCGGCGTCCCGTCCCAGTACCGTTGGGGATCACTGGGCAACCAGATGGCGAAGTGCAGGTGGTAGTTGGTCGGACCGGCGTTGCCCGTGTTCCCGACAAACCCGAGCACCGTACCTTGCCGCACAACAGCACCTTCGGCCAGGCCGGCTGCGTAGCGCTCGAGGTGGGCGTAGTAGTAGATCGTCCGCTCATCCACGCCGCGCTGGTACACGGTGATCCCGCCGCGCTCGCTCAGGAAGAGCTTGACGATCTGGCCATCGGTTGCAGCCACAACCGGCGTACCACGGGGTGCCACGATGTCGATGGCATTGTGGACCCGACCTGCGGTCCGGGCGTCGGTGAAGGTGTCTTGCAGGTCACCCGGCGCGACATCGGCGACAGGAATGACAAGCCCGATGGACCGCACCGGCGCAGCCTGCATCGTCGGCGGGGGATCGAGCTTGGGAACGGCGACCGCGGCACTCGGTCGAGCGATGGCCACCACGGCGGCCTCAGGCATCAACTCGGCGTCGTGCAATGCCTGCGCCTCAGCGATCGAGAGGCCATCGCCGCTCAAGAGGCGTGCCTGCGACCGGAGCGCGCGAACGCGGGTCAGGAGCGAGTGGTGCTGGCGGCTTTCAGCGGAGTCGGCCGCGTCGGGCACCGCGTCGTCGAGCGCGTCGAGCAGCGAGTCGGCAACGGTGACCACCGTCGGGGGGCCAGCTGCGTCACCCGCGAGGGCCCGCTCGAGTTCGGCAACGCGCCGTTCGGCGCCCACGAAATCGATCGTGGGAACCGGCCTGCCGACAGTACACGCGGCGATGCCGACGAGTAGGAGCGGGGTGGACAGCGGGTGCATGCCAGCAAGGACGAGTGGGGCGGCATCGGTTGGACGCCCGACTTATCTTCGGCCCCCATGAGCCATCAATACATCTTTACGATGCGGGACCTCCGGAAGATCGTTCCGCCAAAGCGCGAGATCCTCAAGGGGATCTACCTGTCGTTCTATCCCGGCGCCAAAATCGGCGTGATCGGGTCGAACGGCAGCGGCAAGTCGTCGCTCCTCAAGATCATGGCTGGTGTCGATCAGGACTTCCTCGGCGAGGCCAAGCCGGCCGACGGCGTGCGCATCGGCTACCTGCCACAGGAACCGCTGCTCAATCCGGCCAAGGACGTCCGGGGTAATGTCGAGGAGGCCCTCCAGCCAATCCGCGACTTGTTGACGCAGTTCGAGTCGATCTCGATGAAGTTTGCAGAGCCAATGAGCGACGACGAGATGACGGCATTGCTCGACAAGCAGGCCGCGGTACAGGACCGGATCGACGCCGCCAACGCCTGGGAACTCGACCGCACCCTCGACATCGCGATGGATGCGTTGCGGCTCCCACCAGCCGATGCGACGATCGACACCCTGTCCGGTGGCGAGAAGCGCCGCGTGGCGCTCTGCCGCCTGCTGCTGAGCAAGCCAGACATGCTGCTGCTCGACGAGCCGACCAACCACCTCGATGCGGAATCGGTTGCGTGGCTCGAACGGTACCTCAAGGATTTTCCGGGCACCGTCGTCGCGATCACGCACGATCGCTACTTCCTCGACAACGACGCCGAGTGGATCCTCGAGTTGGAGCATGGCGCCGGCATTCCGTGGAAGGGCAACTACTCCTCGTGGCTCGAGCAGAAGGAAAAGAAACTCGAGACGGAAGAGAAGCAGGCGTCGGCACGACGCCGCACCCTCGAACGCGAACTCGAATGGGTCAGGATGAGTCCCAAGGCGCGGCAGGCGAAGAGCAAGGCGCGCTTGTCGGCGTACGATGCGCTGGTTCAGGAAGAGGAGAAAGCCGACAGCACCGGGCACGAGATTCTGATCCCGCCCGCGCCGCGACTCGGCGACGAGGTCGTGGTCGCGAAGAGGCTCACCAAGGCGTTCGGTGACAAGTTGCTGTTCGAGAACCTCGACTTCTCGCTGCCGCGGAGCGGAATCGTCGGCATCATCGGCCCGAACGGCGCCGGCAAGACGACGCTGTTCAGGATGATCACCGGCCAGGAGCAGGTCGACGAGGGGGAACTCGTGATCGGGCAGACGGTGCAGACCGCATATGTCGACCAGTCACGCGAGGCGCTCGATCCGGGCAAGACCGCGTTCGAAGAGATCACCGGCGACTACGACGTGCTGCAGTTCGGCAACCGATCGATCAACGCGCGGGCCTACTGCTCCTGGTTCGGGTTCCGCGGCAGTGATCAACAGAAAAAAGTTGGGACGCTTTCCGGCGGCGAGCGCAACCGATTGCATCTTGCCAAGCTGCTCAAGTCAGGCGGCAACCTGCTGCTGCTCGACGAGCCGACGAACGATCTCGACGTCGACACGCTGCGTGCGCTGGAAGACGCGCTGCTCACGTTTTCGGGGTGCGCCGTGGTGATCTCGCACGACCGCTGGTTCCTCGACCGGATTGCAACCCACATCCTCGCCTTCGAAGGCGATTCCGAGGTGATGTGGTACGAAGGGAACTACCAGGACTACGCGATCGACTACAAGAAGCGCAAGGGCATGACGGTGGACCAGCCGCACCGCATCAAGTACCGAAAGTTGACGCACTGACATGACGCCTCAGCGCGCCAAGATCCCTGCCCTCCCACCCCGCCTCGAAGGCCTCGCAGCGCTCGCCGTGAACCTCGCGTGGAGCTGGCACCGGCAGGCCCGCGCCGTGTTCCGGCGGATCGACGAGCCCGCCTGGCGGGACTCGCATCACAATCCGCTGATTGTGCTCCAGCGCGCCGACCCCCAACGGCTCGAGGAGCTGTCGCGCGACGCCGATTTCCTGAGTCACTACGACGAAGTGATGGAGTGGTTTGCGGTCGAGTCGTCGAGTGCCGCGGGCTGGTTCGCGGAACAGTTTCCCGAGCTCAGTGCGAACCGTCCAGTAGCGTACTTCTGCGCCGAATTCGGCCTGCATGCGTCGGTGCCGATCTATTCGGGCGGCCTTGGTGTCCTCGCGGGCGACCACTGCAAGACGGCGTCAGATCTCGCGATTCCGTTCGTTGGTGTCGGCCTCTTCTACAAGAAAGGATACTTCGACCAGCAGATCCGCCCCGACGGCTGGCAGGAAGCCAGCAACGCCGCGTTCGACCCGGCGACCACGCCGTTGGTGCCGGTGGACGGCGCCGATGGCTCGCCGTGGCTCACCGTGATCGAGACGTTCGACCGCCCGATTCACGTGCGTGCATGGACGATGATCGTGGGCCGCGCCCCGATCTACTTGCTCGATACCGACATCGAGGGCAACCACGCCGACGATCGCGAACTGACGTCGCAGCTGTATGCTGGCGGAATCCCGATGCGCCTCCGCCAGGAGTGGATTCTCGGTGTCGGCGGCGTGCGGGTCCTTCGTGCGCTCGGCATCGACCCCGGTGCGTGGCACGCGAACGAAGGCCATGCCTCGTTCATGATGCTCGAACGCCTGCGTGAACGCACGGTCACCGGCGAATCGTTCGGAGATGCGGTGCGCGAGGTGCGGCGGGAGACCGTCTTTACCACGCACACACCGGTCCCCGCTGGACACGATACGTTCGACCTGACCCAGGTCATGCAGTGCGCCGGCGAATCGTTTCTTTCGGGGTTCGGTTCAGCCGCCCCACACGTCCTCGGCCTCGGAGTGCATCCGAAGCGCGACCCGGGTGCGTTCCAGATGACCGTGCTCGCGATCCGCCTTGCGGGCCACGTCAACGGCGTCGCCGAACGTCACGGCATCGTCTCGCGCGAACTCTGGGGTGACCTGTGGAGTGAGCGCCCGACCGAGGACGTGCCGATCGGTGCCGTCACCAACGGGGTACACCTCGCGACGTGGATGTCGAACCCCATGATGCGCTTGCTCGACAACCACCTCGGTGACGATTGGGACCACCGGCTCGACGATCCCGAGACGTGGGATGCCGTGCTCGGACTCGAGGCGGGCGAGGTGTGGCGCACCCACGAGGAGCTCAAGGCGGTGCTGTATCGGGCGATTCGTGAGGAAGCGCGCCGTCGGTGGACGAGCACGTTTCGCGATGCCGCACAGGTCGTTGCCGCCGGCACCCTGCTCGACCCGAACGCGTTCACGATCGGGTTCGCCCGCCGCTTTGCGACGTACAAGCGTGCCAACCTGCTCTTCCGGGATGTCGAACGGCTCAAGGCGCTACTCACCAACGTGCACCGCCCGGTCCAACTGATCGTCGCCGGTAAGGCGCATCCCGAGGACAATCCCGGCAAGGAAGTGCTCCGCTCACTCTACCACTTCACGCGCGATCCGATGTTCGAGGGCCGTGTGGCGTTTCTGGAGGATTACGACATGCACGTCGCCCACATCATGACCCAGGGCGTCGACCTGTGGATGAACTTGCCGCGCGTGCCGCTGGAAGCGTCGGGGACGAGCGGGATGAAGGCCGCGCTCAACGGTGTGCCGCAGGTGAGCACCCTCGACGGGTGGTGGGAAGAGGGCTACACGGGTCGCAACGGGTGGGCGATTCCCAGGGCGCAACCGCACGAGGATGCCGACGCCGTCGATGCCGAACGCCTCTTTGGGTTGCTCGAAGAGGAGATCGTCCCGATGTACTACGCTCGCGACGACCACGGAACCCCGCGCGCCTGGGTGCAGCGGATGAAGGAGTCGATTCGGGTGGCGGGACGTCGCTTCACGACTCGCCGCATGCTTCAGGACTATTCCAACCGCTACTACGCCCCCATCCTCCGCGGTGATCCGTTTGCCGACGACCCACCACTCGGATGACGCGATGACCGAGCTCGCTCCGCTCGCCCTGCCGCTGATTGACGCGGAGTCGCCGACCGTCGTGCACCTCAGCGCCGAGTACTACCCGTACGCACGTACCGGCGGTCTGGCCGAGGCTGCGTGGGGGTTGCACCGGTATCAGCATCGGCGAGGCATCCCGACGACAGCCATCGTGCCGCTCTACCGCGCCGCGCGCAAGCACGTTCGCAATCTCCAGCCCCTCGGTGAACCGTACACGCTCTACTTTGGTGCACGCGCCGAGACGTTTCAGGTGCTTCGCGAGTTCGATCCCGCCTCCGAAACCCCAACGTGCTTCATTCAGCATGACGGGTTTTTTGATCGCGACGGGATCTATGGCGAGCGCGGCCAGGACTACCCCGACAATCACCGCCGGTTCAGCGGTTTTGCCGCGGCAGCGATCGCAGCCTTGCCACGGATCACGAGCGGCCCGGTGCTGTTGCACGCGCACGACTGGCATTGCGGCCTCGCACCGGTGTACCTGCGTCACTGGTGGGGCGGCGACCGGTGGTTTGACCGGATTCCCGTGGTACTCTCGGTGCACAATGCCGGTTATCAGGGGCACTTCGGTGCGGAGATCATGCCCGATCTCGGTCTGCCGTGGTCGCTGTTTACCCTTGACCGGCTCGAGTGGTACGGCAAGACGAATTTCCTCAAGGGTGGACTGACCCACACCGACGTCGCAACGACGGTGTCGCCCGCGCACTCGAAGGAGTTGCGCACGCCGGACGGCGGGTTCGGCCTTCAGGACGTCTTCCAGGCGATGGGGGACCGTTTCACCGGCGTGCTGAACGGGATCGACCTCGACACGTGGAACTCGCGCACCGACCCGCACATCGCCGCACCGTACTCGCGCGCCGACCTGAGCGGCAAGGCGGTGTGCAAGGCCGACATGCAGCGACGATTCGGGTTGCCGCTCGATCCCGATATCACTCTGATTGCGCTGGCCGGACGCATGGTGACGCAGAAGGGACTCGAACTGGTGGTGGACAACGAGGCGCTCTTCGATCGCCGCGCCCAGTTCGTATTTCTCGGCAGCGGCGAGCGGCGCTTTGAGGACAAACTCTTCCGCCTGCAGGCCACCATGCCCGAGCGCGTGGCGGTCGAGACCGCGTTCAGCGACGAGCTCGAGCATGTGCTCATGGCTGGCGCCGATCTTTTCCTGATGCCGTCGCAGTACGAGCCGTGTGGCCTGACCCAGATGCGGGCGCAGCATTACGGCACGATTCCGGTCGCCCGACGCGT
>JANMSC010000395.1:0-1965 GCA_031388885.1 Gemmatimonadales bacterium
GCACCGACCCGAACCGACTGATTTGGAGTCCCGCCAATTCGGACAGCGAGCGTCGGCTTGGTAAGCCGCTCGCTGTACACGGATTCGTCCTCGAAGCGGTACTGCTCGCCACCCGCTCCCACACCGCCGGTGATGAAGAACCCACCACGCTGACGATCGCTCCCGAGCTCGACCAGCCCCCGGTCGCGGCCGCCATCGCGGCCCCGGCGCGACTGGGCTTCGAGCATGGTCGTGCTGCCAACAAGGGCAACGAGGGCAATCAGGGCTGTGGCGCGACGCATCGTGATCTCCTTGAAGTTCGTCGTTCACTCCGCGCCGAGCATCGCGCGGACCCCCGAGGTCCTCGGCAGGGCACGTGCCATACTGCTATCTTGTGACAACACAACAGGTTGCATTAATTGCCCTCACCTGCTCCCGTCACCCGTCTGTCCCCGCGGAGGGTCACCGGTGTCCCGATCGCTCCGAACTCTGGTCCTCGCGCTGATCGGTGCCCTGTCGATCGGTGCGATGCTGCTCGGGCGTTGGCAGCTCGGGCGTCTTGACACTCGGCGCGCCGCCAACGAGGCGCTGCTCGCGGCCCGTGCCCTGCCGCCGGTCGACCTGTCGCTGGCGCGCACCGACTCGAGCGACATCGCGGGCCGACGCGTGATCGCTCGTGGCGCATTCGACCCCGCGCAACAGACCCTGCTTCGCGGTCGGGTGCATCGCTCGGCTCCGGGCTTGCACGTCGTCACCGCGTTCCGGATTGAAGGTACCAGCCGGATCCTCTGGGTCCTCCGCGGATTCGTGTCGTCAGCCGATGGTGCCACGCCGCCCGATTTGGTGACACCGCCGGTGTCCGGCACCGCAACCGTCCGAGGTGTCGCGTTCGCCATTCCGGTGACCAATGACAGCGGACAGGTGCTGCGTCACAACGGCGCGACGACGTATCGCCGCCTCGATCGCGGCGTGCTGGCGGCGCGATCACCCAACATGGTGGATGCGTACCTCATGCTCGACGGCGACGCGAGCGGCCCGGGACGCCTTCCAACGGTCGCACTGCCCGCGCTCGACAACGGTCCGCACCTGTACTACGCGATCCAGTGGTTCGGGATCGCGCTGGCGATCGCCACGTTCGGCGTCATCGTGATCCGGCGAGGCGGTCGCGCGCACGTTCTACCTCGCGCAGTACCCTGAGGATATTGCCGCTCGCGAGCTTTCGCAGGTCATCATCCTTCCAGCCACGCAGAATCAATTCGGCGAAGAGCACCGGATACGTCGAGACGTCGCCCATCCCGATCGGCAACTCGCTCGTGCCGTCGTAATCGCCGCCGATGGCGACGTGATTGATGCCGGCCACCTTGCGCACATGATCGAAGTGGTCGGCAAGTTCCGCTACCGTGGCCTCGGGCCGTGGGTTCGCCGCGAGAAACACGTCGCGTGCAGCCCGGCGTGCGACGCTGTCCTGGATACTGCCTGCGGCTTCGCGCATCCTGATGGCCCAGTCCCGCATCCCACTCGAAATGAAACTTCCCACAAACGTCACCATCACCACGCCGCCGTTTGTCGGAAGTCGCGCGAGGATCGAGTCGGGCACATTGCGCGGATGATCGAGCACCGCGCGGGCCGATGAGTGCGAAAAGATCACCTGCGCCTGGGTCACATCGAGCGCGTCGCTCATCGTCGCGGGTGACACGTGACTCAAGTCAACGATCATTCCCAACTTGTTCATCTCCCGCACGACGTCGCGCCCGAAGTCAGTCAGGCCGTCGTGGATCGGCAGGCCGGTTGCGGCATCGGCCCAGTCGAGCGTGACGTTGTGGGTCAGCGTCATGTAGCGAACGCCGAGGGCGTAGTACATCCGGAGTGCACCGAGGGAGTTCTCGATCGCGTGGCCGCCCTCCATGCCGAGCAGCGACGCGATCTTGCCGTCACGCCTGGCACGTTCGATGTCGGCAGTCGACGTCGCGAAAGCGAGCGCTTCAG
>JANMSC010000438.1:0-1554 GCA_031388885.1 Gemmatimonadales bacterium
GCCGAACTCGAACGCGGTACCATCGACGTCATCGATCTCACCGTCCCGTTAGGCCCCGACACGCAAGTCATCGGCTTGCCTCCGATGTTCGCCCCATCGCCCGGCGTGACACTCGACGTTATCTCCCGCTATGACGAGAAGGGCCCCGCCTGGTACTGGAACACCGTGACCATGGGGGAGCACACAGGCACCCACTTCGACGCGCCTGTGCATTGGATATCGGGAAAGGACCTGCCGCATAACGCGACCGACACCATTCCCGCCCGCCGCTTTGTCGGCCCTGGCTGCGTCATCGACGTGTCGAAGGAATCAACCGCGAATCCCGACTTCCTCCTGACTCCCGAGCACATCACCGATTGGGAGGCGCGACATGGGCGAATACCCTCCGGCGCCTGGGTGCTACTTCGCACCGACTGGAGCAAACGCACCGGCGCCGCCTTCACAAACGTCGACGCCACCGGCCCCCACACCCCCGGCTTCCACAAATCCGCCTCAGCATTCCTGGCCCTTGATCGCGACGTACTCGGCGTTGGCGTAGAAACCATCGGCACCGACGCCGGCCAAGCCGGCACCTTCGATCCCCCCTTCCCGAACCACGGCACCATGCACGGCGCCGGAAAATTCGGCCTCGCCTCGTTATGCAACCTGGACCAACTCCCCCCCACCGGAAGCGTAATCATCGCTCCCCCACTCAAACTGGTAAACGGAAGCGGCAGCCCACTACGAGTCCTAGCCCTAGTCCAACGGTAGTTCGTCCCTCCCTCGTCTTCTCGTCTTCTCGTCTTCTCGTCTTCTGTCTTGCTTGTCTTCTCGTCTTCTGTCCGATTGGCGATAGATGGTGAGCGCCGTCGCTTCCCCGACCGTTGCGGCAATCCGCGTCTTGACCTGCCCCAGTCGCGGCGCCCGAGCGAAGACCATCAGCGCCCTTCTCGCGCTCCCTTGCCGCGCGTGCTGCGTGCTGTTCAGACTCCAGTCATACTTGGTGACGACCGTCTTGAAGTTACCGCTGACAAGCAGGTCGCGCTCGGGCCCTGCGGGATAGTACTTGGCGATGAATTGTCCTACCGACGACCTGGAGCCACCAAAGTCGTTGATGTAGTCGCGGAACTCCACGAAGATGGGGCTTACGTAGACCGTCCGGGTGGCCACGTCGACCCGATTCTTCGTGGGTGACCTGAGCAGAAAGAGCTGCGCCTGGTCTTCAAGCTGCGCGTCGAGCCGAGAAGCGTCGTATGCTTCGCTGCGTAGGGGCGGGCAGCCGATGGGACCCGGGCCAGCTTCTCTTTCCACGGCCCGTATGCTTTCACCACTCCGAACGACTTGTTGATATTGCGGATGGACTCGCGTTCCTTATTCGAGGTGATCAGTTGGATGGTAAAGGCGTTGTAGGCGTTAATCCAGAAGGCCAACATTCGCTGCTGCGCGGCGACGTTGGCTATTGGGATCAGGAGCGCGAGTGCCGCAACGCGGCGGACCATACGACCGCTGCTTGAGAGAGGCATTGGCATTAACCGGTGGTGACGGGTACACGTACTCGGGATGGCCACGATCGAT
>JANMSC010000412.1:0-2148 GCA_031388885.1 Gemmatimonadales bacterium
CGGCAACGCCGGCCTTGTTGCGCAGCAAGCGGCACGACGCTGCCAAGAATCGCGATCGTGAGGAGCAGGCGGGTCGTCATTGCCGCTCGCCCGGAAGCACGAATCCCTGACCCTTCTGGCGGCCCCTCGGTCGCAGCGTCACGACGTTCTTGAACCCGATATCGGAGGTGAACGACGCCCCCGATCCATTCCCCTGTGGCGACGTGAACGTGAACGCCGTATCCGAGCTGATCTGGTTCGACTGGCGGTCATAGACGAAGTGTTCTGTCTTGAGCACCTTGCCGCCCGGATTCGTCGCAACCACGCTGCCACGCGCATCGAGAATCGCGTCGCGCATCTGATAGGTGCCCGATGTGGCCGTGATCGACGAGCTGACCCGGCCGATCGAATCGAAGAAGGTGATCCGGAGTCCCTTGAGGTCGGCGAACTGGCGGGCCTGATAGATGAATGCAGTGTCGGCCTCGACCCGTGACACCTTGATCCCGTCGCGCACGATGTTGGTCCACATCGAGTCCATGACCTGATCGGCGCTGTCCGCCAGCACCGCACTCGGAGGCGTGACCCCGCTGTCGCCACACGCACCTGCGAAGAGCACGGCGACCACCAACACGCGGTTCATGCCGCCCCTGCCCTGAGGAGATCGTGCAGGTGCACCACACCCACGATCCGATCGTCGTCATCGAGCACCGGAGCCGCCATGATGGCGTGCCGCTCCATCTGCCCGACGGCGGACGCGGCAAGGTCGTCGGCGCGGGCGTGCCGCGGCGTCCTCGTCATGACATCGTCGGCGGTGAGTTCGAGGTAGTTGGGCGACCGCTCGGCGATGCGCGTCAGGTCACCAGCGGTGACCACACCGAGGAGTGTCCCCTCATCGGCGATGATCGCGATCCCGCGACCGTGGGCCAGCGTCATGACCACCTGTTGCATCGAGGCAGAGTGGTCCAGGCATGTCGGTGGCGGTTCCATCACATCGCGCACCCGCAGCAGCAGCCGGCGTCCCAGGCGACCACCCGGGTGCAACGCGGCAAAGTCGTCGCGCTTGAATCCCTTGCGCTCGAGCAGCGCCACCGCGAGCGCGTCGCCCAAGGCGAGAGCGACTGCGGTACTGGTGGTGGGTGCGAGGTCGTGCGGGCAGGCCTCCTCGGTCACCGAGGCATCGAGGGTCACCCGCGCGGCGCGCGCCAACGTGCTTGCTGGCTCACCCGTGACCGCGATGATCGGCACATCGAGCCGTGCGAGCGCCGCCAGCAGGCCAAAGAGCTCGTCGGTCTCGCCGCTCTTGCTCAGCACGATCGCGACCGTGTCACGTTCGACCAGGCCGAGGTCGCCGTGCAGCGATTCGATCGGGTGAACGTAGGTGGCTGGCGTGCCGGTCGAGGTGAGCGTTGCCGCGATCTTCTGCGCAATCACGCCCGACTTGCCGATGCCGGTCACGAGGACTCGCCCGCCCGCCGCGAGCAGGTCAACCGCCGCTCCAAACCGCGAGTCGAGGCGCGCCTCGGCGGCGAGAATGGCGTCGCCCTCAAGCCGCAGCGTACGGCGACCCGCAGCGATCGCACCTGCCCTGAGCGCAGCCGAAGAAGCCTGCCCTGAGGGAAGCGAAGGGTCAGTCACGACGGTCCTGCCTCCCGGCCGAGGTACGCCGCGAATGCCGCGTCCCATTCACCGCGAGCCCGCAACAGCGAGTCGATCACTTCGCGCACGGCCCCGTGACCACCCTTCGCCTTGGTAACCATCCGGCAGATCGCCTTCACTTCGTCGCGTGCGTTCGCCACGGCGATCGGGAGGCCCACCTTCTCGAGCACCGGGATGTCGGCGAGATCGTCACCAACGAATGCCATCTCGTCCCAGTTGAGGCCACGCTGCATCAGGAGCTCCTCGATCGCAGGCACCTTCATGGGCCCCTTTACCTGCAGGATCGACTGGAGCTGCAACTCGGTGCCCCGAAGCACTGTTGCCGCCGACGTGCGACCGCTGATGAGAGCCACCTCGATCGGGCCACCACGCAGCAACGCGATGCCCAGGCCGTCCTGGATGTCGAACCGCTTGAACTCGACCCGAGTGCCACCGATGTCGCCGATGAAGATCGCGTTGTCGGTGAGCACGCCGTCAACGTCGAGGCCGAGCAGCCGAATGCGCTTGGCGAGC
>JANMSC010000478.1:0-9745 GCA_031388885.1 Gemmatimonadales bacterium
ACTCGGGAAAAACCCCCGAAACCGTCTTCGGCGCGGCAAATTACCAAGAACGACGGAGCGCGGCAACGGATGCCACTCTGGCGCACATGCCGTTCTTGGCCGCGGCCCGGCTCCTTGCCATCAATCCCCCCGCCCCATTGACCACAACGACTTACGCCGCGTTGTGAGTCTTCGCTCACATTTCTAGTTTTAGTGCGAGTACTCACTCTTGCCCATGAGCGGGTCGGTCCGCCGAAGTGGCCGCTAGCGTCGACTTTCGTGACAGCGTTAAGTTGTTGTGGAAAAACACTTTACACCGCGTTTACCCCTTCCCTTTTCGCCTCAAGTCACTACCTTAGCGCCCATGTCACTGGCACCATTCGTCGGCCATCAGGACCTCCGCGCGCAGCTGCTCGACGCCCACGCGTCGGGGCGTCTGCCACAGGTCCTCCTGCTGACCGGGCCCCACGGCGTCGGGAAGCAACGCGCTGCCCTGTGGCTTGCCCAGCGCCTGATGTGCAGCGGCAAGCCAGGCGAGCCGTGCGGGAGTTGCAGCGGGTGCCACAAGGTGCTGGTCCTGATGCACCCAGACGTCCACTGGCTAATCCCGGTTGCCCGGGCGAAGGCGGGCGATCACGACAAACAGGTCGAGGAAGTGGGCGAGCTACTCGAAGCGGCCATGGCTGAGCGACGGGCCGATCCGTTGTGGACGGCACCTGAAGGGATGGCGATCCATGGGATCGCATCCGCGCGGTTGGTGCAGCGTCGGGCGAGCCTCACCGCCAGTGAAGGTGGCTGGCGAGTGTTCATCATTGGACGCGCCGAACGACTGGTGTCACAGGAGTCGAGCCCTGAAGCAGCCAATGCGTTGCTGAAGTTGCTCGAGGAGCCTCCACCACGGTCGCTGTTCGTGTTGACCACCGCTGAGGCGGGGATGGTGCTGCCGACCATTCGGTCGCGAGCGGTCCCGGTGCGAATGGGACGCATTGAGGACGCCGACGTGCGCGCGTTCCTCCTGGCGCACAAACCTGTGCTCGCAACGGATGCAGTGGTGACTGGCGCGCGGGGGTCGATCGGCAATGCCCTCGCCGGCGAAAACGCCGGGCGAACAAGCGGCAAGGCCGCTGCACGCGAGTTTCTTCGCGCGGTGGCCGACGGTCCGGCGGCCGCGGCCGCACGTGCGCTTCGCCAGCCGCCTTGGCAGGCGCGCGGCGAGTTCACCGCGCTGCTCGACGGTCTCGCCGCGGTGCTGGCCGCCGATGCTCGCAGCGGCATCACCGGTGGAGACGCGACCAGGAACGAAGGAGCCAGGGTTGCCGGCATCACTCGGGTGCTCGCGACACGCGAGCAGGCGCAGGGGAATGTGAACCCGCAGCTGCTCCTGGCCGTTCTTGCCGACGAGCTCACCGCATTGGACGCGGCATGACGCTGTCGCACGTCGATGACGCTGGACGCGTCCGCATGGTGGATGTCGGCGCCAAAGACGTGACCCGCCGGGTGGCGATTGCCGAGGGACGTGTTGTCATGTCGGCCCCCGCGTTTGCCCTGGTCGAAGCGGGCCGCACCAGCAAGGGCAACGTACTGGCGACCGCAGAGCTCGCCGCCGTGATGGGTGCGAAGCGCACCAGCGAGTTGGTTCCGCTCTGCCATCCGGTGCCGCTCGACCGCGTGGCTGTGGTTGCGGAACTGATGCCGGACTTGCCGGGCGTGCGGATCGTGGCGACAGCATCAGCCACCGCGCGCACCAGTGTCGAGATGGAGGCCCTTGTGGCCGTGAGTGTGGGCTGCCTCACCGTGTACGACATGGTGAAGTCGGCCGACCGGGGAATGCGGATCGAAGGAATCCGCGTCCTCGAGAAAACCGGCGGCGCGAGAGGCGACTGGCACGCCGCCGAAACACAGGACCCGTTTTCCAGGGAGGTCGCACCATGAAGCGATTGATCGTTCAAGCTGCAGTACTCCTCGCCGGTGGCCTGACCCTCGTCGGGTTCGGTGCCGTGTCGAGTCTCCTGTCCGGCCGCGAGCCCCTCGTTGCTCCGGTCGTCGCTGATACACCCGCCATCGATTCTGCATCGGCGCTCGCCGAGATGCGCGGACAGTTGAAGGCCACGCGGGCCGAACTCGAGCGCGCACACCAGATCATGGAGTTCTCGAGCCGCTACAAGATCACGGCGGATCTCGCGTCGGCAATTTACGACCACGCCGTGACCGAGCGGATCCCGCCGGCCCTCGGCTTTGCCCTGGTCAAGATCGAGAGCCGGTTCGAGAACACCGCGCGGAGTTACGCGTCGGCCATCGGCTTGACCCAGCTCCGGCTCCCGACCGCGCGTTCGTACGACGCTTCAGTCGAGGTGTCTGACCTCATGAACCGCGACGTCAACCTGAAAATCGGGTTCCGCTACCTGCGCGACCTGCTCGACCAGTTCGACAACGATGTCGCGCTCGCACTCGAGGCGTACAACAAGGGACCAACCCTGGTGATGGCGCAACGGGAGATGGGCGAAGAAGTTCGGGGCAAGTATTCGCGCGCGGTGTTGTCGGGAGTTCGGCGGAGGAGCTAGGCAGGAATGCGCAACCGCTGCCCCGTTCGAATCACCCCGCGCCGCCCCAGCCCATTGACCGAGATCAGCGCGGACGACCGCACGCCATAGCGTTCGGCGATCCCGCCAACTGTCTCGCCGCGCGAGACCACGTGGGTGCGGCGCGACGCGTTCGCCACGGCAGGCCTCGCGGGCTGCGCACCGCGGACTCGCTTGATCGCCAGTTTCTGGCCGACGCGGATCGTGCTGCGCGTCGAGAGCTTGTTGAGTGCGCGCAATGACGCTTGCGAGACACCGTACCGCACGGCGATCCGTCCCAGCGTCTCGCCACGACGCACCGTATGAGTGCGCACCGACGTAGCGACCACGACCTCGCGCTCGCGCAGCATCGCTTCGGGAATCGCACGAGTCATCGGAATGTACAGCGTGGTGCCGACCCTGAGCCGTTTCCCCCGTGCGGTCGCGTTTGCCGAACGAATGAGTGCCGCGCTCACCCCGTATCGATTGGCGAGGGTCGTCACCGTTTCGCCCTTCCGCACCGTGTGACTCGCGATCGCGCGTCGTTCCGCCGCGGGCACGTCTGCGTAACGTGCAGCGACCGACTCGGCGCAACCCCCAGGCAGCCGCACGGAGTAGCTGCGTCCCGGTGGGGTGACCAATCGCAGCAGGTGCGGATTGAGTTCGCGCAGGGCGTCGAGTGTGGTGTCTGCGAGGCGGGCCATCAAGTCGAGTCCGGTGCCGCCATCGACGATGACCGAATCGCGTGGAAACGGCGACGAAGGTGTCGCCGTGCGGAAGCCGTATCGCGTCGGTTCCTTCGCGATGAGCGCCGCGGCGATCAGTTTCGGGACGTAGTCCTTGGTTTCCTGGAAAATATGCCCCGTGCTGGCGAGCTCGAAGAACGCGTCGTCGCTTCGGAGATCGAGCGGTTCGCCGCCGTCTCCCGAGCCCATGCGCGTGAGCCCGCGACCAACGCGTCCGCCGCCCCCGTTGTACGCCGCCGCCGCGAGGTAGTGCGACCCGAATCGCGTCGTGAGGTCATGCAGGTGCCGCGCCGCCGCATCGGTCGCGCGAATCGGGTCGCGTCGTTCATCCACCCACCCGTCGATACGGAGACCGTAGGCGCGCGCCGTGGGCACCATGAACTGCCAGATCCCGACGGCACTCGAACGACTCACCGCAACCGACGAGAAGCCCGACTCGATCAGCGCCAGATACACCAGGTCGCCCGGCAGGTCGCGCTCCGTCAGGCGTGCACGGGCATACCCCTCGTAGCGCTGCATCCGGTCGAGCCAGACCTGAAAGCGATCGCGGCTGCGCGCCGAAAAGAAGCTGATGTAGTAACGGACTCGCGGATGGTCGGTGAAGGACGCAACATTCAGGTCCCAGGTCGGCGCATCAAGCGCGAGTTCGGGCACCGATTCCGCTGGCTCGGCATCCTGCAACGAGTCGAGCGCTTCCTCGTCGGCGAGCGAGTCGGCAGCAACACGAGGGTCGACGGGTGGGGTGGGGTTGGGGCGTGTCGGGCGAACCGCTGCGGGATCCGTCGGGGTACCGCTCGGCGGCACCTGTGGTGTTGGGACGTCCTGCGTCAATGGACGAGTCTCGACGGCGCGCTGCCCACACCCCGCCACGAGACACACGACAACGAATGGGATACACCGATTCATGCGGACCCCTTTGCGAACGGATTTTGCCGACTGGACGCCCCAAGCCATAACGAGCGTCCGACGTTCAATCAGCACGATGCGCCATCGTATCGCGGCGTTGCGTTACAATCCGAGGCGTGAGCGCAGCGCCACCAGCAGCGCATCGGCCGGAATCGACTCCGCCTTGGCGAAGACGGCGGCCTTCGATGGGGAGCTGATGGGCAATGGCACCCAGTATCGACGCGGATCCGGCGACGCTGAGCGGAACCCCGCGACAAGGGTCCAATCGTCGGACCCAGGACGCCGTTCTGCGACGACCGAAACGGTCCACTCGCAGTCGGCGAGCGCGAGGGTGCGCCAGGCCATTGTGCTCCTGTGGGGTGTCGGGCGGGCTTCCGCGAGAAAGCGTCCCGTGCCGGGGGGGACCCTCCATACTTATGTAAGTTGAGGCAGGAGCGCAAGATGCGCGGCAACGACTACGCCTCGCGTCGCACCAACTCCTGAAATGCCCCCTGCAAGCGCATCGTCACCGGCCCCGGCAGCTCCCCGGTGCCAATTCGGCGACCATCGACCGATCGGATCGGAACAAGCTCGCTCGCGGTGCCGGTAAAAAACGCTTCGTCCGCCACGTACACGTCATAGCGATTGAGCAGCTCTTCGCGCACGTCGATTCCGACCTCGCGGGCGAGCTCGATCACGGCATCGCGGGTGACGCCCTGCAGGATGCCGGCGAACTGCGGCGGGGTGCGCAACACGCCGCGCTTCACCACGAAAATGTTCTGTCCGGACCCCTCTGCCACAGTACCGCCTGAGTCGAGCATCAGCACCTCATCGGCGCCGGCATTGATCCCCTCAAGCTTCGCCATGATGTGCGCGAGGTAATTCAGCGACTTGACGCGCGGCGAGAGCGATTCACGCTGCGGGATTGGCGTCCCTGCCGTGACGACCACGAGCCCTGTTGCCAGGCGGTCCGCCGGAAAGAGCGTGATGGTGTCAACGATGATGATCACGGTCGCTTTCGGACACTTGCGAGGGTCGAGGCCGAGATCACCAACGCCACGCGTCACGATGTGACGCATGTATGCGTTGCCGATGGCCGAACGTGCAAGTGCTTCCTGCGTGACACGCGTGAGCTCGTCGATCGACATCGGAATCTCGAGCGCGATCGCCTTGGCAGAATCGTAGAGACGCTCGAGGTGTTCGCGCAGCCGGAAAATCCTGCCGTCGTAGGCACGGATTCCCTCGAACACGCCGTCGCCATAAAGCAGGCCATGATCGAACACGGAGACTTTCGCGTGGTCGCGATCGTGGTACTGGCCGTCGATCCAGATCGTCGTTGTTGCCAAGGGGGAGTTCCGCCGAGTAGGGAGTAGGGAGAAGGGAGAAACGACCATAGGGGCGGTGGGATTCGAACCCACGACCTGCCGGTTAAAAGCCGGATGCTCTAACCAACTGAGCTACACCCCCATCGCCCAAAGATAGCCGACGCGGCACTCAGCGGCGGGTCCGCATGAGGCCCGAGCACCGTTCTTGCTGAATCGCGTCTGCCCGCAGCACCTGTCAGGGCGCGACGCCACCCGAGAGGGCAGGGATGAACGACATCATCGTGGTCACCGGTACCGACAACGGCGTCGGAAAAACATGGGTTGCGTGCGCGCTCTCGGTGTCGCTGCGGGAACGGCACAACGAGGTCCGCGCCGTCAAGCTGGTGGAGATCGGCGCCCCCACGGAGGCCTCACCCGATGAGGATGGCGCACTGCTCGCCCGCGCAGCCGGACAGGACGCGCCCACGGCGGCATTGCGGCGGTTCCGGGCAGCCCTCGCGCCGGCTGCCGCTGCCGAGTCGGAGGGCGAGTCGATCGACCTCGACCGAATGCTGCAAGAAGTCCGGCAGGTCGCCGCGCACGCCGACGTACTCCTCATCGAGGGCACCGGCGGGCTCCTCGCGCCGATTACCTGGGACTGCACCGTCGTCGATGTCGCTCGCCGCCTGGGCGCGCACGCGGTCGTCGTCGCGGCCGATCGCGCCGGTACCATCAATCACACCCTGCTTACGCTGCGCGCGCTCGCCGAAGCCAATGTCAACTGCCTCGGCGTGGCGCTCAACTCCGTCGGCGCGACCGATGCTTCGACCGGAACAAATGCGGCCGCATTGCGCCGGTTGGCGCCGGGCACGCGTGTGGTCGAAACAGACAAGAAGGGGTGGGAGCAGCGGCTGGTGTAGCTCGTTTCCCTTCTCCCTTCTCCCTTCTCGTTCAGCGCGACTTGGCCGAGAGTGTGAAGACGATCCAATCCCCCTTCTTCCGCTCCGCCTTCACGTCGATCGCATCGAGGTCGGATACGGGGACTCCTGTGACGACGACCATCCTCGTCTTCGGCAGGCGGCGTCGCACGCGGTCGGCGGTCCCGTCACCGAAGTCGGAGTGAAACGCGCCGTTCACGTGCACGACGAGCGGCGAACCGCCAGCCGCAGCATGCGCCCGCACCACCGACTCCGCCATCGTCTCGTCCTTGACACACTGCGCTTCGTAGTAACGGCGTGTGGTTGTCGCCGTGTCGAGCCCCGGTGCGGCATGGCCACCCATCACCTTGGCAAAGCGTTCGAAGTAGTCGTCGTCCATTGGGCAGACGAATTCGGCGGCAGCCCACGCGCGCGTCGAGTCGGCGAGCTGCGTCATCGCGACGAGTCCATCTTTCCCCACCGCGCTGGCCATCCGCCGTGGGACATTGCCTGCGACGACCGGCCAACCCCGAGCCTTGGCGAGTTCCACGAGCGGGCGATAATCACGAGCGTAGTTGGGCCACGGTCGCGACGTCTTGAGGAACACGTCCTCGGTGATCGCGCCGGCGAGGTACTGATCGAGCAGCGGTTGCACGTCGCGCTCGAACATCTCCATCGCCAGGACGACGTTGCTCCGACGGCGACCGATTGCCTCGAGCAGCGCGCGTTGCATCCGGTGTGTGCCGACATCGTCGTGCTGCTCACCGAAGAACACGACGTCGGCCTGTGCGGCCGTGGCGGCGAGCTGTTCAAAATCCGCAAACGCCTTTTCGCGAGCGTCGTACACCCGGTGCGGCGTCCAGAGCATCGGCACGGTATCGGCTGGAACGGCAGCGGCGGCCTGGAAGAGGGCAAGCAGGAGTGTGATCATTCGCGAAACCTAATCCAGCGCCTTCACCATGTCTTCCACCACCTTCTTCGCATCCCCGAACACCATCATCGTCTTGTCCATGTAGAAGAGTTCGTTGTCGAGACCAGCATACCCCGCAGCCATCGAGCGCTTGTTGACAATGACCGTTTTCGCCTTGTACGCCTCGAGGATCGGCATCCCATAGATGGCGCTCCCCTTGGTGTGCGCCGCGGGGTTCACGACATCGTTGGCGCCGAGCACGATCACGACGTCGGTCTGCCCGAACTCGCCATTGATGTCCTCCATCTCGAAGACCTGATCGTACGCCACCTCGGCTTCAGCCAGTAGCACATTCATGTGACCGGGCATCCGCCCTGCCACCGGGTGGATCGCGTACTTCACACTAATGCCCCGCTCGACCATCTTGGCCGCGAGCTCCTTCACCGCATGCTGCGCTCTCGCAACCGCCAGCCCATACCCCGGCACGATGACCACGGTTTCGGCGTTGCCAAGAATGAAGGCGGCGTCCTCGGCACTGCCGCTCCTGACTGGACGCTGGGTCGCGGTCGCCGTGGCCCCCGCCGCGGCGTCACCGCCAAATCCGCCGAGAATGACGCTGATGAATGAGCGATTCATCGCCCGACACATGATGTAACTCAGGATGGCACCCGAACTGCCGACCAGTGACCCGGCGATGATCAACATCGGATTGTTAAGCGAGAACCCGATGCCGGCCGCCGCAAATCCCGAATAGCTGTTCAGCATCGACACCACGACCGGCATGTCGGCCCCGCCGATGGGGATGATGATCAGCACGCCGAGGACGAAGGCAATGGCGAGCATCGCGAAGAAGGCAGGCCAGCTCTCGTTGATCATGAACACCGCGCCGAACCCGACCGCCGCGAGCGCAAGCGCGAGATTCACCGCGTGCTGGCCGGTGAACTGCACCGGCGATCCGCTGAACAGGCGGAACTTGTACTGACCACTCAACTTGCCGAACGCGATCACCGACCCGGTGAACGTGATCGCCCCGATCGCCGCGCCAAGCATCAGTTCGAGCCGGTTGCCCGCCGGAATCGGCACTCCCTTCGCGACGATGCCGAACGCATGCGGCTCGGCCACGGCGGCCACGGCAATGAACACAGCGGCCAGTCCGATCATGCTGTGCATGAACGCCACCAACTCAGGCATCTTCGTCATCGCCACGCGGCGGGCCATCACGGCACCCACGCCCCCGCCCACGACGAGCGCACCGAGCAGAAACGTCAGGCCGGTCGCAGCGTCGGCCGCGAGACGCAGCACGAGTACCACAGTCGTCACCATCGCGATCGCCATGCCGATCATGCCAAACATGTTGCCGCGAATCGACGTGGTGGGGTGGCTGAGTCCCTTCAGCGCCTGGATAAAACACACCGACGCAACGAGGTAGAGCAGCGTGACGACGTTGATACTCATGAACGCGCGCTCGGCGGAATGGCGGCGGGGCGTTTCTCTTTCTTGCGGAACATCTCGAGCATCCGCCGGGTCACCAGGAAGCCACCGAACACGTTGACCGCCGCGAGTGCGACGGCCAGGGTCCCCATCACGCGCCCGAGCGTGGTCTCGGTGAGCGCCGCGGCGAGCATCGCACCAACGATCACGATCGCCGAGATCGCATTGGTCAGCGCCATCAACGGAGTATGCAGTGCTGGCGTCACGTTCCACACCACGTGGTAGCCCACATAAAGTGCGAGCACGAAGATGATCAGGTTGATGACGGTGTGGGAAGCGATGTCCATCGATGCGTTCCTCGTTGGGGGGCTGGCGTGGCGCACGGGAGCGGGGACGGCTGGGCGCCAATGTAGGGGCAAAGCGTAGGCTTTGCCCCTACCGGGCGTCCCCCGTCACCAGGCACCCCGCCACAATATCATCATCCATCGGCACCGTCAGCGATCCGTCGTCACCAGTGATGAGCTTGACGAAATCCAGCACATTCCGCGCATACAGCGCACTCGCATCCGCCGCGACGAGTGCGGCGAGGTTCGTCTCGCCGACCAGCGTCACGCCATGCTTCACCACGATGCGACCGGGTTCAGTGAGGGCGCAGTTGCCAGCGGCGAACCCGGTGATTTCGTCGACCGCACCTCGCCCTGCCGCGAGGTCGACGATCACCGATCCCGGCTTCATGCTCCGCACCATCGCCTCCGTCACCAGCAGCGGCGCCGCTCGCCCCGGAATAAGCGCCGTCGTGATCACGATATCTGCCTGGGCGATGCGCTTCGCAACCTCGGCTTTCTGCCGGTCGAGCCAGCTTTGCGGCATCGGGCGCGCATAGCCTCCGACCCCTTCGGCCGTCTGGCGTTCCTCATCGGTGTCGTACGACACTTCAATGAACTTTCCGCCCAACGATTCGACCTGTTCCTTCACCGAGGGACGGACGTCGCTCGCCTCGATCACTGCGCCGAGG
>JANMSC010000003.1:0-4703 GCA_031388885.1 Gemmatimonadales bacterium
TGCGGAGGTCTTTGGTGTCGTCGGGCCAGCCCAGTGACTAGAAGGGAACGAGCCAGCTCGAGAACCACGTGTCGAGGACGTCCTCGTCCTGGCGCACGGCGCCACCACACGTCTGGCACGCGCTGACGTCGGTGCGACTCACGATCGTTTCGGGGCAGGCGTCGCAGTACCACACCGGAATGCGATGGCCCCACCAGAGCTGGCGTGAGATGCACCAATCGCGAATGTTCTCGAGCCACATGGTGTAGTTGTCGCCTTGTCGCTCCGGCAGGAACGCCACCTTGCCGTCGCGGTACGCCTGCAGCGCGGGTGCGGCGAGGGGCTGCATCTTCACGAACCACTGGTCGGAAAACCGCGGCTCGATCACCGTATCGCAACGATAGCAGTGACCTACGGCATGGTGATGCGACTCGACTTTCTCCAGCAGGCCGAGCGCGTCGAACGCTGCGACCACCTCCGTGCGGGCCACGAAGCGATCGAGGCCACGGAAGCGTTCCGGCACGGCGTCGTTGAGGTGCGCGTCGTCAGTCATGATGTCGAGGGCCTCGAGGCCGTGCCGACGGCCGATCTCGAAGTCGGTCGGGTCGTGTGCCGGCGTGACCTTCACCGCGCCGGACCCGAACGCAGGGTCGACGGCGTCGTCACCGACCACTGGGATGGTGCGATCGGTGAGCGGCAGCGTCAGCCGCTTGCCGATCAGGTCCCGATAGCGTGGGTCGTCGGGGTGCACCGCCACGCCGGTGTCGCCCAGCATGGTTTCGGGGCGCGTGGTTGCCACCGTGACGTAACCCGCGCCGTCCTCACGGGGGTAACGGAGGTGCCAGAGCCGGCCCTCGGTCTCCACCTTCTCGGCTTCTTCGTTCGAAAGCGCGGTGAGGCAGCGAGGGCACCAGTTGATGATGTACTTCCCGCGGTAGATCAGTCCTCGTTCGTACAGGAGCACGAACACCTCACGCACCGCGCGCGAGAGGTCGTCATCCAGGGTGAAGTAGGTGCGTGACCAATCGGCGCTCGCACCGAGGGCGCGGAGCTGCTCGAGAATCACGCCACCGGTTTCATCGACGAACGCGCGCACCCGCTCCACGAACGCGTCACGACCGATGTCGAAACGGGTGAGCCCCTCCGTCGCGAGAAGCTTCTCCACCACGTTCTGGGTCGCGATCCCGGCGTGGTCGGTGCCCGGCACCCACAGGGTCTTGCGGCCGCGCATCCGCTCAAACCGGATCAGCACGTCCTGGATGGTGTTGTTGAGTCCGTGCCCGGCATGCAGCACCGCGGTCACGTTCGGTGGTGGCATCTGAATGACGTACGGTTCTCCCGCCGCGTCGGGATCGGCGGTGAAGAAGCCGTGTTCCATCCACCACTGGTACAAGGGTGCTTCGATGGTGCGCGGGTCGTATTGTGGTGCGAGGGGTTCCGTCATGCCTGCATCGCGGCGGCATCGTCGGCAGGTGATGGTGCAATGTCGTCCTCGCCGCGCACCAGGATGCAGTTGACCACCGAATCGGCGTGCACTCGGGCCGCCACCAGTGTGGTCGCGCGGGTGCGTGACCGACGGTCGGCCACCCAGCCGTGCAGCTCAATGGTGCCGCGTCCGACAGGCAACACTTCCAGGCCGCAGTCCCGCAGTTGGAGGTCCGTATGCAGGACCTCCTGGGCGTCGTGCACCAGTTCGGCAACCGAACGCGCAGCCTGCTGGCGGCGCCCGGTGCGGCCAGCGCGCCGTACAGCGGGGACAAAAAGCTCCGCGATCAGCACGCCCAGGACGGCGCCCGCGGCAAGCCCGGTGGCGATCAGGCCGGCAGCATGTGATCGGGGTGGGGCCTCGTTCACGCGGCCACGGCGTACGATGAAGCGCGACATGGTGATAAACTACATGGCTCATGCGGCACGGCCTATGCCCGCGCCGGCGCCCGGTATCCCGCGAATGAAGGCTCTGGACACGATGATGACGACGACCGACGAAACGATCCGCGTGACGCTTCCCGATGGCACGGTGCGCGACCTGCCCACCGGCACCACCGGGGCCGGGTTGGCCGCGCAGATCGGTGCCGGACTCGCGCGCGCATCCGTCGCGATTACGGTCGACGGGCAGGTGCAGGACCTCGGCCGACCGCTGCACGATGGTGCGACCGTCGCGATTCTGACCGAACGCGACCCTGCCGCGCTCGAGGTGCTGCGCCATTCGGCAGCGCACGTGCTGGCGACGGCGGTGCGCCAGATCTTCCCGACGGCGGGCATCGGATTCGGACCGGCCATCGAGGAGGGCTTCTACTACGACTTTGCAGTGGACCGGCCATTCACGCCCGACGACCTCGAGGCGATCGAGCGGAAGATGGACGAGGTCATCGCGGCAGACTATCCGTTTCTTCGCGAAGTGGTCGATCGTGTCGAGGCGAATCGCCGATTTGCCGATGACCCGCTCAAGCTCGAACGCATTTCGGAACTCGGAGACGACGAGACGATCACCGTCTATACCGATGGCCCGTTTGTTGACCTCTGTCGCGGGCCGCACATCCCGAGTACGAGCAAGCTCAAGCACTTCAAGCTGCTCACCGGCGCGGGCGCCTACTGGCGCGGCGATTCGAATCGCCAGATGCTCCAGCGCATCTACGGCACGGCGTTCTTCAAGAAGGAGGACCTCGCCCAGCACCTGACTCGCCTCGACGAAGCGAGGAAGCGCGATCACCGCGTGCTCGGCCGGCAGATGGACCTCTTCTTCTTCCATCCGTTCGCGCCGGGCGCGCCATTCTGGACCGATCGCGGCACGGCCGTCGTCAACGAGCTCCAGCGCTATATGCAACAGCTGCAGCGCGACGGCTATCACGAAGTGCGCACGCCGTTGATGTACAACAAGGGGCTCTGGGAGATCTCGGGGCATTGGGGCAAGTACCGCGAGAACATGTTTCTGGTGCACGACAACGAGAGTGGCGAACACGACTTCTCGCTCAAGCCGATGAACTGTCCGTCGCACTACCTGATGTACCAGCAGAAGAAGCATTCGTACCGCGAGCTGCCGCTGCGCTACGCGACGTACGATGTGCTGCACCGCAACGAAGTGAGCGGCGCGCTCTCCGGTCTCACGCGGGTGCGACAGTTCCAGCAGGACGACTGTCACATCTTCCTGATGGATCGGCAGATCCAGGCCGAGGTGCATCGCCTGACGCACTTCATCCTCAAGTACTACGAAACGTTCGGGCTCAAGGCGACGCTCAAGTTTGCCACGCGTCCGCCGGAACGGGTCGGCACCGACCTGATGTGGGATGAAGCCGAGCGGTCGTTGCGTCACGCCCTCGAGGCAACCGGACTGGCGTACGAACTGAAGCCCGGTGACGGCGCGTTCTACGGTCCGAAGATTGACTTCGATGTCGAGGATGCCATCGGCCGTCGCTGGCAGCTCGGCACGATCCAGCTCGATTACGCTGCGCCCGAGCGATTCGACCTCACCTATGTCGGTGAGGACAACACGGCGCATCGGCCCGTGGTGATCCACCGTGCGGTGAACGGTTCGTTCGAGCGCTTTCTCGCGATCCTGATCGAACACTTCGCCGGCGCGTTCCCGCTCTGGCTTGCACCCGAACAAGTGCGGATCATCCCGATCAGCGACACCCAGACCGAGGCCGCGGCTGCGCTCACGTTGCGGCTCCGCGATGCCAGCATCCGGGCGCACCTCGACGACCGCCACGAGACGCTCAATTACCGGATCCGCGAGGGCGAGATCGCCAAGGTGCCCTACATGGGTGTCGTGGGCCAACGCGAAGCGGATGGCGGCACGCTCGCCGTGCGGACCCGCGGCGCGGGCAACAAGCAGGACGTGGTGAGTGTCGATGAGTTCGTGGAACGGCTGGTGGCGGATATCAAGAATCGGAGCCTCGCGTTGAGATGATCCTACCGGAAATCCCGCGACCGGTGAATGAAATCGGTCTTCACCGGCTGGAACCGCGAACCGATGACCTGCAGCACTGGTCCGTCCCATTCGGCCTTGCCCAGCACCAGGATGATCACGGCAAAGCGCACTGCCTCACGATCGGCGCCGCCGACCGATACCGGGACGATCACGTTGGCATGGCCGTGCTCGTCTTCGAGCAACAGGAAGACCGTCCCCTTTGCGGTCTCCGGTTTCTGTCGCGCTATCACCAACCCCGCCACCAGCACGGTGCTGCCGTGCCGCACCTGCTTCAGTGATTCACTGTCTTCCACGCCCAGTGCGGTGAGCTTGCGCCGGAACGCCTCCATCGGATGGCCGTCGAGGGAGAAGCCAGTGGCGAAGTAGTCGAGCAGGATCTGCTTGCGCCGACTCATCGGTCGGGTCGCAATCGTGGTGTCGTGCGCCGGCGCCAGCGGCAAGCTGTCGCCGGCAGCGCGCAACGCGATCCACGCGGCCTTGCGATGGTCGGGTTCCCACACCGCGAAGGCACCACCCCGCGCAATGGCAATGGTGTTGCCGCGCTCGAGGTGTGCTCGCCGCACCACGTCCTCGATGCTGCTGAACCCCCGCTCCGCACTGGCCGTCTGCAGTGCGGTGAGCCCCGTGGTCCCCAGCCCGCGGATGAAGCGCCACCCCACGCGAAGGGCCGGTACATCAGGATTGTCGCTCGGTTCGGTGGTGCAGTCGCTGCTGCCGTCACGCAAGCACGGCGGCTTGAACGGCACACCGTGACGGCGCGCGTCGTTGATCAGGGTACTGACCGGGTAGAACCCCA
>JANMSC010000006.1:0-2449 GCA_031388885.1 Gemmatimonadales bacterium
CACTTTCCGCTGTGATGCGATAAGAGAGATGCGAGAGGCGAGAGGCGAGAGGTGAGAGGCGAGAAGCGAGAAGCGAGAAGCGAGAAGCAACGCGTCAATAGGTGTCGGTGCGCGGGAATTGGGCCCGAAGGTTTGGTTCCCGATGCGTTTCGTTGGTCATGCGCTCGTACCGTGAACTCATCGCGTGGCAGGTCGCCAATGAGACCGCTCTTGGGATCTATCGGTTTGCCGACGCACACTGGAGTCCGTCGCGGGCGAGCGCGTTCGATCAGCTGCGGCGCGCAGCGCTCTCGGTTCAGCTCAACATCGCAGAAGGATATGCATCCGGGCGGGGTGCCCGGTGCCGATATCATCTTCGGATTGCTCACGCATCTGCCGTCGAGACCACAGAGATATTGAGCTTTCTAGAGGAACTCGGCGCTGACGTTCGGTCGCTGATCGAACTCTCAGTGCGAGTGCAGTCGCTAACTTGTCGGCTATGGCAACGGGCGCGCTAGGCGCGAAATTCCTCGCTTCTCGCTTCTCCCTTCTCCCTTCTCCCTTCTCGCTTACACCAGCTCCCTGCCGATTGCGCGCATCGCCTCGAACGTCGCATCGATGTCGGCGATGGTGGTGCGGTGCGAGCAGATCGAGAGGCGCTGCGTCACGCGCCCGCGAATCCGCGTCGTCATGGTGAAGGCGATCTGTCGCTTGATGAGCTCGTCCGCGATCCGCTGATTGAGTGCATCAAGTGCGGCATCATCGTGTCGCAGTGCCGCCGGCGCATAGCGGAACGAATAGATATAGAGGTCGGGAGCGGGCTGCACGACCTCGAAGTCATCTGATGCGACGACGAGTGCATGCAGATGCCTGGCACATTCGATGGTGCGCCGGAAGATCGCGCGGTATCCCTCGACGCCGTAGAGTCGAAGTGACATCCAGACTTTCAGCGCACGCCAGCCGCGCGACAGCTGCGGGCCGTAGTCGAAGTAGTTGAGTCCGGTGTACTCGCTCGGCAGGGAACTCTGCAGGTAGGTGGCCTGGGTGGCGAATGCCTTCCTCAGCGCCTCTGCGTCGTGCACAAGCAGGCACGCGGCCTCGTACGGCGCGCCGAGCCATTTGTGGGCGTCGAAGGACACCGAATCGGCGCGGCTCATCCCGGTGAACTTGTCGGTGAGCTCGGGAAGGATCGCGCCGAGCGCGCCGCAGGCGCCGTCAACGTGGAACCAGAGGTTGCGTCGCGCCGCAAGATCGGCGAGAGCGGTGAAGTCGTCGAGGGCGCCGACGTTGATCGACCCGGCGTGACCCACGATGCAGAACGGCGTCATCCCCGCGGCGATGTCGGCATCGAGCAGCGCATCGAGTGCGGCCACGTCGATGGTGAAGTCGGCGTTGCTTGGCACCTTGCGCAGCGCGGTGCGGCCGAGGCCGAGGAGATCGACTGCGCTCTGAAACGAAACGTGGGTTTCGTGGTCGGCCATGTAGATCGTCATGCGCCGCGCGCCCGACGCCTGCAACCCGTCGGCCGTGATGTCCCAGGTCGCCTTGCTGAAAAGGGCGGCTCGTAAGGCAGCGACGTTTGCCATGGTGCCGCCGCTCAGAAAAATCCCGCCGGTGTCAGCGCCATATCCGATCATCTCGCCCAGCCATGCGATGGTGCGCCGCTCGATTTCGGTGGCTGCAGGTGCCGCCTTCCACCCGCCGAGGTTGGCGTTGAGTGTCGAGGCGAGCGCATCAGCGATCGCGCCGATCTGCGATCCCGAGCCGTTGACGAAGCCGAACCAGCGCGGACTGCCGAGGATCGAAGAGTTGGGAAGAATCTTCGTGGTCCAGTCGGCAAGGATTGCGTGGGGATCCTCTCCGGTTTCCGGCAGCGGAAGATCGAAGAGGGCGTGCACCGTCGAGGGATGCTGTGCCGGGAAGGGCGCCGCGTCATTGATCTCGGCGAAGAACGTGGTGATCAGGTCGATCGCCTCGTGGCCCAGGGCGCGGAAGGCTTCGGGCGGGAGGTCAACGAACGGGGCAGGGGCTTCGGTGGCGTTGGGCATGGACAGCATTATGGTGGGATGTGGAGCTTGGTGCCACGCTTCTCCCTTCTCGCTTCTCGCTTGTTCCTACACGCCCCGCCTGTCGATCAACCCCGCCTCCAGCGCACTCCTGACTTCATGGGACACGAAGGGCAGGGTCAGCGTTGTCGATTCGCGCCACCCCGACGCACTCGCTTCGATCGACACACTCACGCTGCGAATCGCGGCGGGCTCATCGAACGGTGACATCGCGTAACTGACACGATCAAACACGTAACGCGAACGCAGCTTCAGGGCTGACGGCAGCGAGCTGTCACCCATCATCGCGAACGCGCCACCGCCTTCGTGCACCGCTCGGCCGAGTCGGAACATCGTGTTGCGATCCGTCGCGATGCCGCTCACCACCACCAGCGCGAATCCCCCCGACGCGAGCAGCACCTCGG
>JANMSC010000014.1:0-6180 GCA_031388885.1 Gemmatimonadales bacterium
CGAGAATCCGCGCCAGGGTCTGGGCCAGCAGCGTCTTGCCGACGCCGGTGGGGCCGAGGAGCAGGATGTTCGACTTGTCGAGCTCGACGCCGCCGGCGTCGCGCCCGCTCACCGAATTGATCCGCTTGTAGTGGTTATAGACGGCGACGGCCAGGGTTCGCTTGGCGCGTTCCTGGCCGATCACGTACTGGTCGAGCACATCCTTGATTTCCGAGGGCGTCGGCACCTGCGTGATGTTGTCGACGACCTCCCGCTCTTCGTCCTCCGCCAGGATTTCGTTGCAGAGCGTGATGCACTCGTTGCAGATATAGACTGACGGACCGGAAATGAACTTCCGGACCGAGTCCTTGCTCTTGCCGCAAAAGCTGCAACGGAGATGCTTGTCGTTAGACATCCGATAGTCTTCCGCCGGGAGGCCGGCCGGGAGGAGGTATCAAGAACCTGCCTCCCGGCACGGAGCCGGTCAACCCTCAGGCCACGGCGATGATCGGCTTGCGCGGCGTGAACACCGTGTCGATGAGGCCGTATTCCATCGCTTCGTCGGCGCTCATGAAGCGGTCACGCTCCATGTCCCGCTCGATCCGTTCCACCGGCTGCCCGGTGTGGCGCGCATACAATTCATTCATTCGGCCGCGGAGGTAAAGAATCTCCTTGGCCTGGATCTCGATGTCGGCGGCTGTGCCCTGCGCGCCGCCCGATGGCTGGTGCATCATGATCCGGGCATGGGGCAGCGCCGCCCGCTTGCCCTTTGTCCCCGCCGACAGCAGGAACGAACCCATCGACGCCGCCATCCCCATGCAGATCGTGTTTATCGGTGCCCGCAGGTGTTGCATCGTGTCGTAGATCGCCATGCCGCTCGACACGATCCCGCCCGGCGAGTTCAGGTACAGGTAGATGTCCTTCTCGGGATTGTCGGCCTCAAGAAAGAGGAGCTGCGCAATGATGATATTCGCGACGTCGTCGTTGATCCCCGCGCCAAGAAACACAATGCGATCCATCAACAAACGCGAAAAGATGTCGTAGGTTCGCTCGCCCCGCGATGAGCGCTCAATGATGTACGGCGGATAAATCGTCGCGTGCGTCACGCGGTACCCTCGGTAACGGTGGATTGCTCGAGCAGCCAGGTGAACGTCTTCTCCTCGGTGAGCGTCCGCTCGAGCTCGCCGAGACGCTTGGCCTGCTGGAGCGAGGCGTAGAGCGTACCCGGCTCGACCCCGCGAGCGCTCGCGAGCTGCGCCACCCGCGCGTCTACATCCGCTTCCGTGGCCTGCAGGTTCTGGGCCGACGCGACCGCATCGAGCACCAATTCCCGCCGTACCTGGGCTTCCGCGACCGGCGTGAACGAGGCAGTGAACGCCTCGATCTGGCCCGACTCGACCTTGTACGCCTCGGCGTAGGCTCCGAGCAGCCGGCGGACGAGTGACCGCGGGGTCGGGACATCGTTGGCCTCCACCAGCCGATGCACCAGTTGCTCCCGGACCCCCTGGTCGGCCGTGCGGACAGCGTCGGCCGCGAGGTCCTCCCGGAGGCGCTCGGTCAACGCGGCTGCAGAGTCGAATTCGCCCAGTTCGCGGGCGAACGCGTCGTCGAACGGGGGCAGGAGCTGCTCCTTGACCTCGTGCAGCGTCACCTGCAGCCGGCGGGTCTCTCCCCGCCGGGCTTCGTCGGGGTGATCGTCGGGGAGCTTGACATCGCCCTCGGCGCTTTCGCCGGCCGCGAGGCCCAGGATCAACTCCTCGAGGTCGGGAATCGCCTGCCCCCGGCCGATCACCAGCCCATACGGCTGACCCGGCTCTGTGGCCTTTCCGCCCTCGATGGTCACTACGGTCACGGAGACGAGTTGTCCCGGCTTGGGCCGCACCCCCTCGATCGGGGCCCACGTGGCCTTCTGTTCGCGGAGCCGGTCGACTTGTTCCTGGACCTGGTCGGGCGTCACCGGGGCGACGGTCCGCGACACCGTGAAGCCGCCAGTCGTTGCAAGGGTGAGCGACGGCCGGACCTCGACGAGCAGGTCGAACACGAGCGGCTGCCCCGCCTCGAAGTTCACATTGGAGACTTGGGGGTCGGAGGTCGGCTTGAGATCGGTCTCTTTGAGGATCGCGTCCCAGCTCTCCCGGAGCGCATCTTCCATGACATGGCGGCGGATCTCCTGCTCGAAGCGACGCCGGATCACTGGCTCCGGGGCGTGGCCCTTACGGAACCCCGGAATGCGTGCCTGGCGAGTGTATTCCCGCACGGCGCGGCGTTCAGCCACGGCGAGACGGTCGAGCGACACCGTCACCTGGAGTGACCGGGAGGCGACATCTTCGGCGGTGGTCCGGTAGGTAATTTCAGTCATAGCCCTGCAAGTTACCCGTCGCCGGGCAGGGGGGTCAATTCGGGGCGAGGGGTTGCCCGCAGGTAAGGAAGGCGGTTGTGTTTGTAACATGGCTCGAATTCTGGTTGTCGACGACGAGGAAAGCATCCGGCGAGTGCTCCGGCTCCTGTTCGAGCGTGCTGGTCACATGGTGGTTGAAGCGGAGTCGGGCGACGTCGCGCTCGCGATGCTGCCCGGCGAGGCGTGCCCGGATGCGGTCGTCAGCGACGTGCTGATGCCGGGCCTGAGCGGGCTCGCGTTCTACCAGAAACTGGTCGAACTCGTGCCACCGTTGCGTCACCGCGTGGTATTCCTCACTGGTGCCAATACGGATCCCGCGGTGCACCGCCAGATCGAACAACTGGGTGTGCCACTCCTCGGCAAGCTCGACGACCTGCAGCTCGTGCTCGACGCGATTCGCATCGCCCTGATGCGACGCGCCTGACGCTGTATCGTCGCGCCTCGCGACTTGTGCAGATGCCAGGGCCGGGACTCGAACCCGGACGGGGTTGCCCCCAACGGCTCCTAAGGCCGTCGTGTCTGCCATTCCACCACCCTGGCGGGTGACAGAAGATACGCCCTCACACCCGTCACCTGTCTCCCCGTCGCCGGTGGTTGTAGACTGTCGATTGTCGACTGTCGACTTACCCTTGTCAAACCACAACCAGGATCAGGTACAATGCGTCAATGGATTTCCAGGGCTCGCAGTGGAGCAGCCTGTGCAGCGATCGTAATAGTGGCCGCATGTGGCGACAGGCGGTTGAAAAAGCTGTCCACAGGTATCGACAAGGACAGCGTTACCGTCGTGATGTCCTCCGATGCGCCGTATCGCGCCCAGGACTTCCTGACCGGCGGGAAGCACTGGGAAGTTCTGCTGTATGCGCGGGGCGATACCGCGGCGGCCGACACGATCGCCTGGCGAAAGCTGAGTCCGGTCGTGATGACCGACGGCAAAGTCGCCGGTTGGGGTTGGGGGTACTGGGAGGAGCAGGCATCGATGCTCAATATTCCGGTGCCGCCGAAGGATTGACGCCTCGCTCGAAATCACGCGCGCCCGCCAGCAGTCGATTGCTGGCGGGCGCGCGTGTCATTTGTGGCGTGCCGATCAGGGCGTGACGCGCACCCGGACGATGCGCGAGTCTACTCCGTTGTCTCGTTCATGGCCCCGCAAGACCGACAGCGTGATGATCCCGTTCTGTGCGCCGTTCATCGCATTGCGCAGGTCGTTCTCTGACCGAACCGGCTTCCCCTCGACGGCGACGATGATGTCCGGCGTGCGGGGGGCGACCTCCGACGGGATCAGCCGATCCTCCGCCGGAGATCCCGGCGTGACACTTCGGACGAGCAGTCCTCGCGTGTTGGTCGGTACGCGCGACTGGCTCGCCAAGCCTGGCGTGAGCGGCTCGACCATGATCCCGAGCCGATTGCGCGGCGTGATGCTCGGCGGCTCAACGGCGGTGTCAACCTTCGCGATCGGCTCCATCCGTACGCTCGACAGCCGCACCGTAAATTCCTTGCGGCCGTCGCGGCGGGCAACTTCCACGCGCACCGTTTCGCCGCCGCGGCGGAATCCGACCAGCTGCTGCAGCTGCGCCGTGTAACGCACGGGCTGTCCGTCGATCGTGATAATCACGTCGCCCGCCTGCAGACCCGCACGCTTCGCCGCTGAACTGTCGGCCGGAAAGAAGTCGTTGATCTTGACGCCCGCGATCGAGTCGAGTCCGAGGTACGCCGCATCCTCCGCATTCGCCGTCTCGACCAGGACGCCGAGCGCCGTGCGTTCCACGCGACCGTGCTCAATGATCTGGTTCATCACGGTGCGCGCCAGGTCGATCGGCACCGCAAACGCGTAACCCTGGTAGAAACCGGTGTACGACGCGATCGCCGAGTTGATGCCGATCACCTCGCCGCGCACGTTCACCAGGGGTCCACCAGAGTTGCCGCGATTGATCGCGGCGTCCGTCTGGATGAAATCCTGGATGTCGCGCTGCTGCCGGTTTCCGAGGTTCAACTCGGCGCGTCCCTTGGCGCTCACGATGCCCTGTGTCACCGAAAACGTCAGGTCCTCGCCCAGCGGATTGCCGATCGCGAGCACCCATTCACCCACGCGCACGCGGTCGGACGATCCGAGCGACGCTGGCGTGAGCCCGCTCGCTTCGATCTTGAGCACGCCGACGTCGGTGTCGGCGTCGGTTCCCACGATGCGCGCGTCGAAGGTGCGGCCATCGAGCAACCGCACCCGAACGCGGGTCGCACCATCGATGACGTGGTTGTTGGTCAGGATGTACCCATCCGCCGACACGATGAAGCCTGAGCCTGAACTGCGGTCAATCGGCGCACCGCCGCGTCGCTGCTGCGGAGCACGCGGCTGGAGGTCAGGCATCTCAAACCCCGGCGGCACCTGCAACCGGGAATTGGCCAGCGCTTCCGCCTCGGGAGGCCGTTCGGCCTGCACGAACACCACCGCAGGTCGTACTGCCTCGGCGACGGCGGAATAGGCCTCGCTCAGCTCGGCGAGTGGCTTCGCCGACGGGATCCGCGGTGCGTCAACCGGGATGATCGGCGTGCGGCGTTCGTCGTTCGACTGCTGCGCCATCCCGGAACGAGGGAAGTCGAGCAGTCCGGCGAAGAAGAGGCCCAGGAGGAAGGCGAGTCCGACGAGTCCGCCGAATTTCAGCCAGTTCCGTGAATGTGTCGTCATCTGTCACTCGTGCGTGGGTATGTATCCGGCGAGCCGGGCTCCCCACGAGGAGCCCGGCCCGCATTGCATATATACTCGGATGAACGATGCAGGGTTTCCGTCGCCCCCGCGTTCAGGCCTTCGGCGCGTCGTCCACGATCTCGTAGTCGGCTTCCACCGCGTCGTCCTTCGGCGCCTCGCTGGCTGGTGCGTCGCCTGCTGGTGGCCCCTCGGCGCCCGACGATGATGCATTCTGGTACAGCGATGCACCCGCCGCCGAGTACGCCACGTTCAGCTCGTCGAGCGTGGAACGAATCTTCGCGCTGTCACCGGTACGCAGCGCTTCCTTGCCTGCTTCAAGTGCCGCGTCGAGCCGCTCCTTGCTGTCGGCCTGCAGGCGATCGACCCACTCCTTCGAGTCCTTCTCGACCTTGTAGACCAAGCCGTCGAGCTGGTTGCGCGTCTCGATCTGCTCGCGACGATCCTGGTCGGCCTTCGAGTTCGCCTCAGCCTGCTTGACCATCGTATCGATCTCGCTGTCCGACAATCCGCTCGACGCCTCGATCCGGATCTTCTGCTCCTTACCGGTCGTCTTGTCCTTGGCCGACACGTGCAGGATCCCGTTGGCGTCGATATCGAAGGTCACCTCGACCTGCGGCATGCCGCGCGGTGCTGGCGGAATTCCGGTGAGCTGGAACTTGCCGATGGTGCGGTTGTCTCCGGCCATCTGCCGTTCGCCCTGCAACACGTGAATTTCGACCGTGGTCTGGTTGTCCTCCGCGGTCGAGAACACCTCCGACTTCTTGGTCGGGATCGTGGTGTTGCGGGGGATGAGCACGGTGGTCACACCACCGAGCGTCTCGATACCCAGTGAGAGTGGCGTGACGTCGAGCAGCAACACGTCCTTCACTTCGCCGCCGAGCACCCCACCCTGAATTGCAGCGCCGATCGCGACCACTTCATCCGGGTTCACCGAACGGTTCGGGTCTTTGCCGAAGAAGGACTTCACCACTTCCTGAATCTTCGGAATGCGCGTGGAGCCACCGACGAGAATGATCTCGTCGATCTCGCCCGGCTTGAGGCCGGCATCCTTCAACGCCATTTCCATCGGCGGAATGACGCGCTGGATCAGGTCGTCCACCAG
>JANMSC010000025.1:0-12049 GCA_031388885.1 Gemmatimonadales bacterium
GATCATCACGGTCCGTCGATTCCCATCCGACATCACGAGTCAGCGTCGTGGCGCGGCCTGAGGACTGTTTGGGATACGCAATCCAGAGTGCGGTGTTGCGGTTGCTCGCGGCGATCGCAACGGGCAGGCGGCGACCGAGCGCCGCCGCCGTGAGTGGATACATCACGACCACGTCATACGGGCCCTTGGTCGCAGTACGGTCTACCGTGCATCCATCAGGCATCGCATCAAAGATGGCCATTGCAGCGTCGTCAGCATCGAGTACCGCTATCCGCTGTCCGGGCTTGATCCTCATCTTCGCGACGGTCGGCCTGACTGAGACCGTGGTGCTTCGCGAGGGTCGCCCGGATCGAAGCCTCTCGATCGCCTTCTCAAGCCGGCGCGCTCGCGTTGCCGGGCGCTTCGCCTCAGTCAATGCGTTGATGTGCTCGCGACGAGTGGTGTACGACAGGGCGTCGAACACGGTGCGCGCCTGGACGTCTCCGGCCAGCGCCGTTGCGAGGTCGGCAGGAACGACGAGCGCGGGGCGTACATGGGGCTGAGGAAGCGACATCGGCGTCATTCGTGCTCCCGTGTGTGACAGGGCCGAGGACCATCATCCTGGGGCGGTACTGCGTGACGCACCGATTGCTGGACGCTACGCCGGGCCGGGCAAGCTGACAAGCGGCTAGCGGCTGGGTCGGCAGGCCCTCACGTGCTCGACCCCGTCTTCATCGGCACTGATGGCAACCTCACGATCAGCGCAACTGCCACGGGTGAACACAATGAAGTCGGTCGGTTTGGGCTCGCCGCCCCCCGTACGAACGCCGCGCATGGTCTGACCGCGATGATACATGGCGTGCATCGCCACATGGTGGAGGATGTCGTCCACCCCGCTGGTGAAGGTCTCGCCGCGAGTGTTGGTGTAGGTGACAGCGCGTGGACGCGATGGATTGTCGGCGGTCGCGAGCCTGGACCGGAACGCGGCGTGGGGAGCGTAGCCAACGCATCGTTGGTGCGCCGGTCTGCCCAGATCATGTGTGCGATCAGGCGGGAGAGCATCCCGCATGTTACTGCACCGGAACACCAAACTGCAGTGGCCGAGCCGGCGTGGTGGCGAGTCGGAATTCCGCAGGCCCCAGCACGTACATGTCGATGCACCGAGCGCCGCCCGCCAAGGTACGAAGGCACGAATAGCCGGTGGTGCCGCCCAGCAGCGCACCGGTGAAACGTTCGTTGAACGTCACGCGAGTTGGTGTCGCATACCCGCGCCCGCTCTCAGTGAGGTCATTTGGCACACCGCCCCAGATCACCAGCTCGCGGTCGACGCTGACGGCAAAAAATCCAGCACCGTGGCGCGCGAGCGAGAAAAAGATGTTCTGCGAGTTCACTGGAGTCGGTCGCGGATCATCCTGCGCGACGCCCGGGCGTCCGAGTGCGTCGCGTGTCGCCGCGCCCCAACACGCGGCCTGGCCAGCGCTCGTGAGTCCGCACGCGGTGCCGCCCAACGTCACGGCGAGTGTGAAGAAGCGCAGCGGCGTCACCACGGGCGTTGGCACCAGCCGTTCGGTGATTGCGGTGGTGTTGCCAAGGAGCGCGGTCGCGTTGCTGCCCCAACAATAGGGCTGCCCACTGAATTCCGTGGCGCATACGGCTTCACGACCAACATCGATCGACATCATCGGCACCGACGACGCGACCCGCACGGGCAGTTCTTCATTGCCGCCCTTGGTGCCGGTCCCAAGTTGACCAAAAACGTTGCTTCCCCAGCACCAGGCCTCGCCCGGCGCCGTGACGCCGCAATAGACCGGCGGCGCGGCGCCCGCCGCCGCGCCGGCGAGTGTCACCAGCGGCGGACCGAACGACGTGAGGACGCGCGGCTGCAGGGCAGCGGGGTTGAAAGCGCCAGTGCGAAAGAGGTCGTCGACGGTGAAGCACGCGATCCGCCCCGCCGGCGTCACCGCACACCATTCCGAGCCGGAGAATGCCATCGTAACGAACCGGTCTGGCGTGGTCACGGTGCCCGACCGACCAACGGTATCGACGAGCGGCGGGCGCCAGCACCGGATGGTTCTGGCCGCCGTCAGCCCGCACAGTGCCCGATCGGAGCCGCCAGCCCAGTCGATCGAACTGCTCGATGACGTCGCCATGAACGGTGTGGCCGGGAGCAGCGCCACCCGGGCCTGCGCCCAGTGGGTGCCTTCGCTGGTCGGGAGCCGCCAGCGCGTGCGCGCCAAGCCGTCGCGATCCGTCACAGACGACCCTGGCGTGACCACACCGTCCGTGCTCCCCGCCTCCCAGTTCACGGTGACGCCGACGACGGGCAATCCCGTGCCGTCCACGACCCGCACCGTCAGCGGCTGGGCGAGCAGGTACCCGGGTGTGCCCGCCTGTCCATTGCCGCTGACCGCCACCGGATCAGTCACAACGGGTGGCGCCGTCGGGGGTTCGGCGGCGCACGCGGCGAGCGATACGATCAGGGCAGTGCGACCCACTCGGAACCCCTTGAACGGGACATCGCTGCTGCCGGCCGGGCACTGGGCGCCGACGGACGGCACCGAGACAGCGCGATCGGACGGGGGCAGCGCACCACGAGACGGGTGCGCGAGTGACCCGTCGCCGCGGGTCAGCGTCACACTGGCACCTCAAGGATCCGCGCCACGCGTCGCGGATCGCCGGCATGAGCGATGGCGATCGCCTCGAACGAGAGCAACGTGGCGTCGTGGTAGTAGAGGCGTTCGGTCATCGGCGCAGGATCACACCATGGTGATCGCGTCGCCCACGGCGATCGTGCCAGGGCCGCGTGGCACGAGGTTCTGGCCAAAGATGGCGCCGAACGGTCGCTGGTTTCGGAAGGAAGCAAGGGTGCGCAGCGGCTCCTGGTGCGCGTGCCGCTGGCCGGTGAGCTGGTCGGTGGTGGTCACGACGCAGCGCGCGCAGGGCTTCACCGCATCGAGCGTCACATCGCCGAGGGCGAGCGCGCCCCAGCCATCTTCGCTCCAGGCCGGAGCTCCTGCAACGACCACGTTTGGACGAAACCGTGCCATCGGGATCGGCTCATCCAACCGGGTATTCAGTGCATCAAGTGATTCCTGCACCACGCCGAGCAGCGGAAAACCGTCGGTGAAGGCTGTCTGGGCATCGTCGCGCGGCGAGAACTCGGGATCGATCCGGCGCAACGACGTTGGCCCGAAGAACACGAGGCGACACGGTTGCCCGATCACGGCACTGAACCATGCCGCCGCCGCGTCGCCCTGATCGACGGCAAGCATCTGTTCGCCCCATACCACCACCGACCGTTGCGCACCGGCCGGGCTGACATCGTGGCGCAGCACCGCGTCGCCTACCGACACCGTGAGTGACGCACCGTCGATCGCGGTCGCGATCGTGGCCAGCGACGGCGCTTCACGCTGGCTCAGGAATCGGCCGCGTTCATCAACGAGCATCAGGCGTCGGTCGCCCACCACACCGAGTCCGTCGATCGACACACTCGGCACGGCGTGGCCACGACACCCCTTGATCGGATAACAGTGCAGTGAGGCGACGTGCATCGGGGCTCCGGCGGGGGGTGCATGAATGTACGGCGGAACGAGACGATCGACGGCAAGGCATGCGGGCTGCTGAGGTCGGTGGGGGTGGAGGCTGTCCGAGTCCTGGTCGCAAACAGGTTCACGCAGAGCCGCGGAGCGACAGAGAGCCGCGAAGGGGCCCCCTGCGGCTCTCTGTTCCTTTGTGGCTCTGCGTGATAGTGTTGACGCGTCAGTCCCCGACATTTCAGTGAGGCTACCCAGCATGGTTCGACGCGCGCTCTACCGCGTCGCCGGGTACGGTGCCGCTGCCCTTGCGTTGGCGGCGTGTTCCACGAATTCCCAGCGCGCTGACACCAACGTCCCCGTGATCCACAACACCCTGACTGAGCCGGAACAGCGCGCCGGATGGAAACTCCTCTTCGATGGGCGCACCACATCGGGGTGGCACACCTACGGCCAGTCGGGGGTCGTCGGTTGGGAGGCGAAGGATGGCGAGCTGGTGCGCACCAGCGAAGGCGGCGACCTGATCTCAGACGCCCAATTCGACTCGTTCGAACTGACGCTGGAATGGAAGGTTCTGCCGAAGGGCAACAGCGGGGTCTTCTACTGGGCACACGAGGCCACCAAGGTGATCTACGAAAACGCGCCAGAGATGCAGATCCTCGACAACGCCGGACATCGCGACGGCCTGTCGCCGCTCACCTCTGCCGGTGCACTCTACGGCCTGTACCCGGCACCGCAGGATGCGGTGAAGCCGGCGGGTGAATGGAACCGCGCCCGCATCATCACGAAGGGCTCGAAGGTCGAGCACTATCTCAACGGCGTGCTCACCGGCAAGGGCGATTTCGATTCGGACGAACTGAAGGCGAAGATCGCAGCAAGCAAGTTCAATCAGTGGCCCACCTACGGGAAGTCGCGACGTGGGCACATCGGCCTGCAGGACCACGGCGACCTGGTCTGGTTCCGCAACATCTACATCCGGGTACTCCGGTGAGCGCCCGCCTGCGGCTCCAGGCGATGATGTTCCTCCAGTACTTTATCTGGGGCAGCTGGGCCGTCACCCTCGGCACGTACCTCGGCCAGACGCTGAAGTTCGATGGTGCCCAGATTGGCCTGATGTACGGCACCACGGCCGTGGCCGCGATCGTGTCGCCGTTCTTTGTCGGCATGATCGCCGACCGGTTCTTTGCCAGCGAAAAGATCCTCGCGATCCTGCACCTCCTCGGCGCCGCGCTGCTGTACTACGTGTCGACACTCACCTCGTTTGATACCATGTACATCGGCATGCTCGCCTACTCGCTGTGCTACATGCCGACCCTCGCGCTCACCAACAGCATCTCGATGAGTAACCTGAAGGATCCGGCAGCGGAGTTTGGCGGGGTCCGAGTGCTCGGTACGATCGGTTGGATCGCTGTTGGATTGCTGGTGGGCTATCTCGCGTTGGATGCCACGGCCTCGCCGATCCGGATTGCCGCGATGGCGTCGCTTGCCCTGGGTCTGTTCGCGTTCGTGTTGCCGCACACGCCGCCGCCCGCCGCCGGCCGGAAGTTGGCCGCGCGTGACGTGATGGGGCTCGATGCCTTGGCCCTCCTGCGCGACCGTTCGTTCGCGGTCTTTGTGATCGGATCGTTCCTGCTCTGCATTCCGCTCCAGTTCTACTACGCCTTCGCCAACCCGTTTCTCAACGAGATCGGTGTGGCCAGCGCGGCTGGCAAGATGACGATCGGGCAGATGAGTGAAGTCTTCTTCATGCTCTTCATCGGCGTGTTGCTGAGAAAGTACGGGATCAAGACCATCCTGCTGGTGGCCATGCTTGCGTGGGCTGCGCGCTACTTCCTGTTCAGCGTGGGCAATGCTGGCCCCGGAATGTGGATGCTGTACGGCGGACTGCTGCTGCACGGCGTGTGCTACGACTTCTTCTTTGTCAGCGGCCAGATCTACGTCGACCAGCAGGCTGGCCCGAGGATTCGCGCTGCCGCGCAGGGTTTCATCGCGCTCGTCACGCTCGGTCTCGGCAACTTTGTTGGCTCGTGGCTCTCTGGCCGGATTGTCGATGCATACAAGTTGACGGAAACGACGCACGATTGGGCCGCGATCTGGCGCATTCCGGCGATCGGGGCGTTGGTGATTTTCGTGTTGTTTGCGGTGTTGTTCAGGCCAGCACCCCAACCCCGCAGCGATCCATCAGGTGTCGCCTGACGGCGACACCTGGGTAAACGTCGGCGACACCTGTGGGCATTTCAACGGGGACCATTCATGCCATCTCGCCGCACCTTCGTCAAATCCGCCGCTGCCGTCGGCGCTGCATTCCACATCGTCCCGCGTCACGTCCTCGGGCGCGGCTTCACGGCACCGAGTGACATGCTCCGCCTCGGCGCGATCGGGATCGGCGGCAAGGGCGATTCGGATATTGCCGGCCTGGTCAAGGCAGGTGTCTCGGTCGCGGCACTGTGTGATGTCGACTGGCGCCAGGGCAAGCGCTCGATCGCACGCCACCCGGATGCCAAGCGGTTCAAGGACTACCGCGAGATGCTTGACACGATGGCCGGTGAGTTGGACATCATCAGTATCTCGACGCCCGACCACATGCACGCCGCGGCCACGATGGCGGCGTTGAAGCTGAACAAGCCGGTGTTTACCCAGAAGCCGCTCACGCGCACCCTCGGTGAGGTTCGGGCGTTGATGTCGGAGACCAAGCGTCGGAACGTGGCGACGCAGATGGGGAATCAGGGACACGCTGGCGTGGGCACGCGTGTCATGCGCGAGTACTACGATGCCGGGGCGATCGGTGAGATTCGCGAGGTCCACTACTGGACCAACCGTCCGATCTGGCCCCAGGGCATCGACCGTCCGACTGACGCGCACAATCCGCATCCGGGCTTTGACTGGAACCTCTGGCTCGGCCCGGCGCCCGAGCGCCCGTACAACCCGGCCTACGCACCATTCCGGTGGCGCGGCTGGTGGGACTATGGCACCGGCGCGCTCGGCGACATCGCGTGTCACGCAATGGACGCCGCGTTCTGGGCGTTCGACCTGCGCAATCCCACGCGGATCATCCCGGAGAGCACGACGCTGTTCGACGAGTCGGCCCCGAAGTCGTCGCGGGTCGAGTATCAGTTCCCGGCGCGCGGCAACCGTCCCCCGGTGAAGGTGGTCTGGCGTGATGGGTCGCTCTGGCCGCAGAAGCCCGCTGAGCTCGGTGAGTACGATGAATGGCCGGTGGGTGAAGTGGGCGGCCAGCTCTGGGTGGGGTCGGAAGGATCGATGATCGCCGACGCCTATGGTGATGGCGTGCGGATCCTCGACGCCAGGAAGAACGAACAGTTCAAGAAGTCACCGCCAAAGGTGAAGTACCCGAGATCACCGGGCGTGTACGACGAGCTGGTGAACGCGATCACCGGCAAGGGTCCAGCGCCCAACTCATCGTTTGTCGAGCACTCCGGTCCGCTCACCGAGATGGTCCTCTACGGATGTCTCGCCGTGAGGTCGGGCAAGATCCTCGACCTCGACCCTGACGGTACCGTGACGACCGCGCTGCCGAAGGAGTGGGTGGAGCCGACGTATCGGGCGGGGTGGAGTTTGTAGCGAACTTTCATCCCGACCCCCGAACGCTGCGCGACTTCTCGGGGGTCGGGATGACAGATTCAGTGTTGACTGTCGCCTGTTGACTATCGACTCTTCGCAATGCCCCTCCTCATCGAAGCCTGCGTCGACACGATCCAATCGGCGATCGCCGCACAACTTGGCGGCGCCGACCGGATCGAGCTGTGCGACAATCTCGCCGAGGGCGGCACCACGCCGAGTCACGGAACGATCGGCATGGCGGTCGAGCACCTGACGATTCCGGTGTTTCCGATCATTCGCCCTCGGGCCGGATCGTTTGTGTACGACGATCACGAGGTCGAGGTCATGCGGCGGGATGTCAAGCACGCCCGTTGGCTCGGCGCGCATGGCGTCGTGGTCGGCGCGCTCACGACCGATGGCGCCATCGACGAGCGGGTAGTGCGCGTCCTGCAGGACGCTGCCAAGGACATCCCGGTGACGTTCCACCGAGCGTTCGACGTGTGCGGGGACCCGATGGCGGCGCTCGAAACGCTGGTCAGCCTTGGCGTTACCAGGGTCCTCACCTCCGGGCAGCGTGCCACCGCGTGGGAGGGTCGTCAACTCCTCGCCGAATTGCGCCGCCAGGCCGAAGGAAGGATCACGATCGTGGCCGGTGGCGGCGTCGATGAGAGCAACGCTGCCGGCTTGGTTCGCGAGACCGGCGTGACCGAACTGCACGTGCGCGGCACCATGCCCTTCCGAGAGGTCGTCGCGTTCCACGACCACCCGGTGCCGTTTCGTCGCCCGGCGGGAGAGGATGAAGGCACCCGCTTCGTGACCGACCCGATCCGCATTGGTGCCATCCGCGCCGCCGCCAACGCCGGGGCGTCCTGAGCCGCAGGTGAAGGAGCGTCCTTGTGCTTTCCGCACCGTCTGCACTCGTCAATTGGTACACATCCGCGCTCCATCGACACCACATCGAGGTCAGCCATGCCCAATTTGGGAAATCGCACCGTCGGACAGGATCCGTCCGCCGCCAACGTTCGTGATCCACAGCAGAAAGGTGACGAGCTCACCCGCAGCCGGGGTCAGGATGAGCATGGGAAGAAGGCTGAGCACGCCGAGGAGCTTCCCGGTGCGAGAGAGCGTCACCCGGACAGCGAGCCGCAGAACAGCGACGGCGCCGAGGGTTGATACTCGATTGATGCGGTGATGCTATCTGGGTGTTGTGAAGTGGTCTCAAGATTCGGTCAACCGGGGGTCAAACATGCCACGTCGTGGGGCGCTCAGCACCAGCAAGCCAGCCGCCACCAACCCGCCCAAGCGGACGCCGAGGGCGCGTCGCTTCAGGGGCTCGTCGCTGAGGGACCGTCCGGAGGATCGCCGGGCCGCGTTCCTGGGTGATCCCCGGAATCCATGGCATCCGATGCGGGCGGAGTAGGCCCCACCCCAGGTGCGACACATGTGTCGCACCTGGGGTTTACCGCCGCTCACCGGTCCCCACGCGCCGCCCCTCCCGCCACATCTCAAAACTTGTCACCCGTCCGCCCCGCCGTTTGAACTGTAGAATCCACTCGGCGTTGGTACGCCAGAGCTCGCTGCGCACCATCTCCCCCTGCACGAACTTGTCGCCGCCAAGCGGGAGCAGTTGATACTCGAGTGTCGGCTCGTTGCCGGCCGGGTGCCGTTGTCCGATCAACGCGGTGCCCCGCATCACGACGGTGAAGCGTGGAGCCGGCTGCTCCGAGGTCAGCGGGTACTCGCCGAGGTACGGCACGGCCTCGATCGGTGATTCACGCCGTCCCTATCACTCGCTGGCGGAGTCCGGTCGCGACGTCAGCGCCTCGCGCAGCGCCCGGACCTCGTCACGCAGCTCGGCGATCTCGCGCGCTTCCTCGCGTTCGGCGGGCACGAGGAACCACGACGCCACCAGACCGGCCACCACGCCATAGAGGGCCACGCCGCCGATCATCAGGACACTGGCGACCACCTTGCCACCGGTGGTGACGGGGACCATGTCGCCGTACCCCACGGTAGTCATCGTCGTGATGGCCCACCACACCGCGTCGCCCGCCGTGTTGATCGGGCCCGGGCCGGGTCCCTCGAACTGAAGGATCGCAATGCTGCCAGCGAAGAACACGACGAGCGCGATCAGCGCTGCTGCGAGGGCGCCGCCCTCGGCGCGGCGCTCGACCAGGAACACGGTCAGTGTTTTCGTGGCGCGCAGCGCGCGGAGCACCTGCAGCACCCGAACGATCCGTGCTGCACGTCCGACCCGGAGTCCGGCGATCAGCGGAATGCTCGACACCAGGTCGATCCATCCCCAGGTGAAGAAGTACCGGGCGCGGTTCGGGCTGGTGATGAAGGAGTGGAGAAAGTCGAGAAAGAAGAACACGCAGACGACGAGGTCAGCCCAATGGAGAATTGTGATGGTTTCGGGCGAGAGTCGGCCCAACGTCAGGGCAGCCACGATCCCCAGGGCAAAGATGCAGAGGACCAGCATGAAGAGCTGGTAGGTCGTCGACTCCCTTCCCTCGTTCACTCCCCCTCCACCACCACCGCCGTCCCGTAACACAACACCTCCGTCACGCCCTGCATCATCTCGTTGGCGTCGTAGCGCACCGCAATGACCGCGTTCGCGCCGGCCACGTGTGCCTGGTGCAGCATGATCTCGAACGCCTGCCCCCGGGCTTTTTCGGCGAGCTCGATGAACATCCCGATGTTGCCGCCCCGGATGGTCTGCAGCGAACCCCACAACGTGCCGAAAATGTTGCGCGAGCGTACCGTGATGCCTCGCACGACGCCCAGCGACTGCACGATGCGGTAGCCCGGGATATCAAGCCCGGTGGTGGTCATTTCGTGCGGGACGTCGGTGATCTGGGAGCGGACAACGTTGGGCACGTAAGATCTCCTGTGTTAGCCGTTAGCCGATGATGCTTCTCGCTTCTCGCTTCTCGTGCTGTTCACGGCTTCCACGTCCCTTTTGCAACGGCGGGGATGAACGCATCAAGCCCCCGCGGCGGGAATGCTACGGTCTTCTCCTGTTCGGCGCTCATGTACGCGGTCATCAGGATCCGCATCACCTCGACGCCGTCGTCCCAAGTGAGCAGCGGCTTCTCACGCCCGAGAAATACATTGACGAAGTGTCGATTTTCATGGACATATCCGTACGCTGCAGCTTCATCGGGCACCACCGGCATCAGCCCCATCTCCGCGTTCTGCTTTTCGACAAGATCCTCGCCGGCCTTCCCCTTCACCTCACGCGAGAAGAAGCACGAGAGCTCGGAGTTCAGCGTGTTCCAGTTCATCGAGTACTCCGGCCCCAGCAGCTCGCCACTCAACCGTAACCCGGCACCAACGAAACTCCACGACGTGCTCGCTTCACCGATCACCGTCAGTCCTTCCGGCGTCTCATAGGTGATCGTGACCGAGGCAAAATCTTCGCTCGGCCGTTTGGTGTAATCGACATCCTTGCCGTAGCGCGTCGTCAGCTGCTTGGCATACGCCGGCCGGCTCCACTTGAGCGACGCGATCCGGCCATTGACCGACACCGGCGTGAGCGACGCCCGCAGCGCGCCCGGTTCCGTCAGGAGAAACCGCACCACTTCGACCGAATGACACATCATGTCGCTCAGCACACCGCCACCCTGCTTGTCTCCCTGCCAGAACCACGCGTTGTGCGGCCCGGAGTGCTCCTCGGCGGCCCGTGCGAGATACGGCCGACCGGTGGTTTTCGCGCCGCGCGCCCAGATCAGGTCGCGACCGCGGGTAATGCCCGGCGAGAAAAGCTGATTCTCGAGGTAGCCGTGCTTGATCCCGGTCCTCGTGATCAGCTTCAGCACCTGCTTGGCCTCAGCAACGCTGCGCGCCAGCGGTTTCTCGCACGCGATTCCGAGCAACTCGCCCTTGCCACTGTTCAGCGCCTCGCAGACCTCCTGCACATTCTCGACCCGGGCCTGGTTGGGGCCGCAGAGCCACAGCGCGTGAATCTCCGGGTCGGCCACCATGTCGGTGATGCTCTTGTACGCCTTCGCCGGACCGACACTCAGGTCATTCGCCAGCTTCGCGGCCGATGCGGCGTTCTTCCGATTGGGGCTCCACACTCCACGCACATCGGCGTCGCGCACACCCTGCCAGGCCTGGATGTGAAACCGGGTATTGAAGCCGGAGCCGATGAAGCCGATGCCGAGGCGCGTTGGGATCTTCATACGCCCAGCTTCCGGTACGCCTCAGCGGTGCACCCCGTCCACTCTGCCACCGGCGTATTCCCCTGGTAGCCGAGATCGTTGACTCCGATCTCGCTGGTGAAAAAGCCCGAGGCAGTAAAGTCGCGGAACGAGCTGAACCACGCCACGCCGTGCGACAACTCCGTTTTCGCCTTGCGCGGGAATGCGACGTCGTCGAGCACCGCGCGACGCTCAGCGTCACTCGCCGTGACGAAATCCTTCTGGAAGCGGCGCCGCATCTCGTGGTCAAGCCACGCCAGGCCACCCCGATGCGCCACCCGCATCCCCGGCTCCAGGTGCAGCATCGTGTCCATGAACTCCGGCACTGCCGCGTCGGTCGCGGACCCGCTGCGGTCGTCCTTCGGGATGATGTAATCGACCAGCGCGCGAACCGTCTGCCACTCATGTGCGCTGTAAACCTTCGGGTCATACGCCGCACCACCCAACGCCGTCCGCGTCACTGCGACCTCGCGACTCACCTCGGCCGCGCGTGCCTGCGTCGGCAGCGCAAACGCACCAGCCGTCGCAGCCATGGCGACAAGTACCTCTCGCCTATTCATACCGCGATTACTCTCAGAATTGCCCATCGCTCCTCCGCGGCTCTCAGTTTCTCGGCGGCTCGGCGTGACCCCTCCGCGGCTCTCGGTGTCTCTGCGGCTCGGCGTCACAGACGCCCCGCCCTCCGTTGCGCCGCAATATGACGGCTGGTCCGCATCGACAGCGCCAGAATGGTCCACGTCGGGTTCTTGTCGGCCTGGCTCACGAACGGTC
>JANMSC010000051.1:0-2339 GCA_031388885.1 Gemmatimonadales bacterium
ACGTAACGAGAGCAAGCAATGTGGACCTCTGAGCGGTCCATCTCACAACGTCGCAAGGAGCAGTTGATGCGCAGCGCCATACTCATCCTTCTCACCCTCACGGTGACCGCGCCGCTCGCCGCGCAGGACCCCGCCACCGTCGAACGCCGCCGGGCGACTGAACGGTCGGTCGAGTCCGAACGCGCGATGCGTGCCGACGAGGCCAGGCTGCACACCGACGTGGAGCGCTCCCTCAAGGAAACCGGCCGCCTGATCGAACTGCGGTCGAAGGACTTCGAGCGTCACCTCAGCGAGCTTCAACCCGCCATCGAGCGGCGCATGCGCGCGTTGGAGCCCTTGCTCGCCCGCACCATCGCGATGGCGGTGCGTCCGCGCCTCGGCGTCTCCGTCGCGCTCGACGCCCGCGACACCGACAGGTACGGCGCCTATCTCAATGGCGTCACCCCAGGCGGACCGGCCGACAAAGCCGGGCTGCGCGCTGGCGACATCATCACGAAGATCGGCAAGTCGTCCCTCACCACCCGCGACAACATGCGGCGCCCCGAAGGCGAGTCGGTTCCGGGCCTCAAGTTGATCGAGATCGTTGGCAAACTCGAGGCAGGCAAGCCGGTCGATGTCGAGTACCGCCGCGGATCCGCCGATCGCAAGACCAAGGTGACGCCGGACGAGAGCGACGAGGTGGCGTTCACGATGAGCGGTCCCGGAGGCAGCGCCGGCGCCTTCTGGCGTCGGTCAGCGGACAGCGGCGAAGTCGTGGCGCTGCGGGAGTCCGCTCGGTCGATAGTCAGGGCCGACTCGCTCCGCCGGAACCTCCGATGGGCGCCAACCGTTGGCGGCGTATTCAGCGGCACCGCGCCCAGCTCTTTCTCCTACGCGTTCACGATGGGGGGCCCGCTTGACAGGCTCGAGCTGACCGCGCTCAACGCATCACTCGGCTCGTACTTCGGAACAACCGAGGGCGTGCTCGTGATCAACGTGCCGGAGACAGATAACTACGGCCTGATGGCCGGCGACGTGATCACCGCGGTCGACGGGCGCAAGGTGACTTCACCCCGCCAGCTGATGCGGATCATGGGAACGTACGAGAAGGCCGAAGAAATGAAGCTCAACATCATGCGCCAGAAGCGCTCGGAGACGGTCTCGATCAAGCTGCCCTGAAGACTTGCCTCTCCCAGGGTAGCGACAGGAAGGGTCCTCGATGGTTGGGGGGCCTTTTCTGTTGGTTAGCCGTTAGCCGTTAGCAGCATCGCCACAAACTGAGCGTTACCTTACTTCCATGAAATTCAATCGTCGCGCCCACGCCAGACCGATCGAACTGCTCGACGCGGCGCTTGCACGCTTTCTCGTCGTCGGCTTTGCCGCGACCAAGGTCGAAGAAATTGCCCACTCGGCGGGTGTGACAGTCGGCACTGTGTATCGGTACTTCCCGTCGAAAGAGGCCCTGTTCGAGCAGGTCGTCGCCCGGCAGGTCGATATCGAGTGGAGCCGCGGTCGCGAGCTGTCGGAGGCCTACGGATCGCTCACGGCGCGCGAGATTGTCGCCCTCCTCCTCAAGCGCTGGGCTGAGCACCTGCGTCAACCCGGTCCGCGATCGGCGCTGCTCCTGATCGTGCGGGAAGGGCAGACATTCCCGCTGACCTTGCAGTTGTATGTTGAACAACTACTAAGTATTGGTTGCCGAGCCATCGAGCGGGCGATCAGGCATGGAATCGAGCGTGGCGAGTTCGCGCTGGTCCCCATCGAACTGACCGCGCGGAGTCTCGCGTCCACCGTTATCGGTGAGACAATCTGGGCCGCGACGTTCGCGGCGCACCTGCCGACCAGCGCGAACACCGAGTCGCTCGATCTCGCGATCGAGCTCGCCGTGCGGGGACTCCCACGGGGGTCGGGGGATGCGGCCGCCCAGCCCGCGCGCGTCGCTGCACTGGCGACCATCGCGCCAACGCAGGACACGGGAGAGCCAGCGGTTGCGACTGGTCGAGTCAGGATCAGGACGTTGCGACCGCCGGAGCACGCATGACCCCCATTCCGACACCTCGGCTCGCCCTCGTCAGCCGAGCACTTCGGCTCCGGTGCCCGCATTGCGGCCAGCGCGGTGCCATCCATCGCTGGTTTACGATGCGCACGATCTGTCCGCGGTGCGGCATCTCGTTGACCGCTGGCAACAGCGTCGGCGCCAACCTGCTCAACCTCATTATCGCAGAGGCCGTCCTCCTGACCGCGATCGTGGGTGTTGTCGTCACATCGTGGCCTGATCCGCCGTGGACCTTGCTGCAATATGGCGCGCCAGTGCTGATGCTCCTGACGCCACTCGTCTTCTTTCCGTTCTCTCGATTGCT
>JANMSC010000071.1:0-27410 GCA_031388885.1 Gemmatimonadales bacterium
CGATCCGGCCGAGGTACATGACCGCGACGCGGTTCGCGATGTGCCGGACCAGCCGCAGGTCGTGTGCGATAAACAGGTAAGTGAGCTTCAATTGCTGCTGAAGGTCCATCAGCAGGTTGATGACCTGTGCCTGGATTGACACGTCGAGCGCCGACACCGGCTCGTCCGCGATGATGAACGACGGGTTGAGGGCGAGCGCCCGCGCGAGGCCGATTCGCTGCCGCTGTCCGCCGCTGAATTCGTGCGGATAGCGATCGAGATGAGCGGGGTCCAGTCCCACCAGGTGGAAGAGCTCCGCGACCCGGTCCCGCCGTTCCGCCTTCGAGCCGATCCGGTGAATCTCAAGTCCTTCGGCAACTGATGCCCCCACCGTGCGGCGGGGGTTGAGCGATGCGAATGGATCCTGGAAGACGATCTGCATCCGGCGTCGCAGGGTTCGCAGGTCGGCGGGCTTTAACGCAGAGAGATCGACACCATCAAACCGTACCGTGCCGGCGGTCGGCTCCTCGAGGCGCAGGACGTTCCGGCCGACCGTGCTTTTTCCGCTGCCTGACTCACCAACCAGTCCGAGGGTTTCGCCAGGATTGATGGCAAACGAGACCCCATCCACGGCCCGCACGGGCGGTTGCGCCCGCGTCAGGAATCCGCCGGCCTTGTAGTGCTTCACCAGACCTTCCACCTCCACGAGGGGTGTCATTCAGGATTCCCCTGCGCCACCCAGCACGCGGCGATGTGGTCGTCGCGTTCGATTGGTAACAGCAGAGGCCTTTCATGGCTGCACCTGTCGACCCGCGATGGGCAGCGCGGGTGGAACCGACAACCCGTGGGCCAGTGGTCGGGACGCGGCACGCTTCCGGGGATCGGCGACAAGCGTGTTGCGCTGGTATCGAGCCGCGGAATGGACCCGAAGAGTCCCCGGGTGTACGGGTGTGCTGGTTGTGCGAAGAGCGGACCGGTCGGGGCTGCCTCCGCGATCCGGCCGGCGTACATCACGAGGACGCGATCGGCTCGCCCGGCGACGATACCGAGGTCGTGGGTGATCAGCAGGACGGCCATGCCGCGCGCCGAGCGGATGCGATCAAGCAGTTCGAGAATCTGCGCCTGCACGGTGACATCGAGCGCGGTGGTGGGTTCATCGGCGATCAGCAAGTCGGGCTCGCTCGCGAGCGCCATCGCAATCATGACGCGTTGGCGCATCCCGCCGCTCAACTGGTGTGGGTACGTGCGTGCGCGCGCCCCGGGGTCGGCGATCCCGACCTCGGTAAGCAAGTCGATCACGCGGCGGCGCACCTCGGCCTTCGGGACCGCCTGATGTGCCGTGATCGCCTCGCCAATCTGGTCGCCGACCCGCATCACGGGGTTGAGTGATGCCATCGGATCCTGGAACACCATCGCGACCCGTCGGCCGCGCCAGGGGCGCAACTCGCGTTCGCTCAGGCGCGCGAGCTCGGTGCCGTCAAACCGGATCGAGGCCCCGGATCCGAGCGTAGCCCCTGCCGGAAGCAACCCCGGAATCGCAAGACCCGTCAGGCTCTTGCCGCAGCCTGATTCGCCGACGAGCGCGACGAGTTCGCCGCGACCGACTGCAAAGGCCACATCATCCACCGCAACAACCGGTTCCCCGCGCCGGTGCGGAAAGGCAATGCGCAGGTCATGAACCTCGAGCAGGGCGGTCATCGCGTGTCGGGCTGGAGGGAGCGGCGCAGGGCGTCGCCGAGCAATGTGGCGGCGGTCGTCGCGACGACCAAGGCCAGCGTCGGCGCGAGAAGGAGCCAGGGCGCCGTCGCCAGATGATCCTGTGCGTCGAGAATCATCCCGCCCCATGATGGAGCGGGCGGCCGCACACCGAGCCCGAGGAACGACAGGCCGGCTTCGAGCAGGATCGCGTCGGCGACACCCAGCGCGGTCGCCACGAGCGCGGGCGCGACCGCCCCCGGCACGATCTCACGGAGCAGGATGCGCCCGGTGGGTGCGCCGAGCGCGTGCGCCGCAGTCACGTAGGGCACCCGCCTGAGGCGAAGTGTTTCGCCCCTGACGAGGCGCGCGATGGCCGGCCATCCGGTGGCCCCGAGCACCAGCGCCAGCACCATGTCATGCAGCGCACCCACGCTCGCGAGCAGCACGAGGAGCACAATGACCCGCGGCACGGCGAGAGCGAGGTCGATGATGCGCCGCAATGTCGCGGCCAGCCACCCTTCGGTGGAACCGGCCAACACGCCGATCATTGTGCCGAGTGCAAGCGCGACGCTCACCGCGATTGTTGCGATCCCAAGCGACGTTCGCGCCCCGGCCACGAGACGTGCGAAGACGTCGCGCGAGTACTGGTCGGTTCCGAGCCAGTGGGCCGGGGATGGCGGCTGGAGTCTTCCGCCGACAAGGTCAGGCTGTGCCAGCGGATCCGCGGCAATCCACGGTCCGACAACGGCCATCAGAGCGAGGAGGCCCGCCAGCGCGAGTCCGACCCGGGCGTCTCGAGTCATGCGGGGCGCTGAGCTGGGTCGACGACGCGATAGAGCACATCGGCGACGAGCGACCCGACCTGGACGGCAACAATGACGAGCATCCCGGACGCGACCACCAACGGCACATCGCGACGCGCGGTCGCGTCGGCAATCAGTGTGCCGAGGCCGGGCCACGCGAAGACGACCTCGATGAACACCGCGCCTGACACCAGAATCGGAAGCCAGAGCCCGAACAGGGTGACGATCGGCGTGAGCGCCGGTCGCCAGCAATGTCGCCACGCCACCGCCGACGGTGACACGCCGCGGGCCCGCGCCGCCGCAACCCACGGCGCTGCCGCTGTGCCGACGACCGCGCTGCGTTGGTGCCGGAACGGCACGGCGAACGTGGCGATGACCATGGTCGCGAGCGGCAGCGCGAGGTGCCGCAGGTAATCGACGAGCCGGGCAACGGCGCTCGCATCCGCTGGCAGGAGCGGGTCGGTCATCGACCCCGCCGGAAGCCACGCGAGCTGAACTGCAAAGAGCCAGACGAGCACCAGGCCGACGGCAAAACTGGGTAGGGCGTATCCGGTAATCGTGAATGCGCCGAGAAAGCGCGAGCGCAACGTCGTGGGGTGGAGAGCGGCCCACACGCCGAGGCCGAGTCCGACGGTGAAGTCGATCAGCAGCGTGAGTCCGCCGAGGAGGAGTGTCGGACCGATCCGCTCGAGCACCAGTTCGGTGACCGGTCGCTGGGCGCTCCACGACACCAGATCGCCGCGCGCGAGACCGCCAAACGTGTCGCGGAGTGCATCGAGGAGCGTCCGGTCCACGCCCCAGCGGGCGCGCATCTCGGCAACCGTGGCAGCATCGAACTGCCGATCACCGATCACTGCTTCGAGCGGGTCACCCGGAAGAAAATGTGCGAGCGTGACAAGCGCGATGGCTCCAAGCACCGCCGTGAAGACGGCATCCATGGTCCGGTGAGCGAGCCAATGACGCACCGTCAGCGGTCGCGTGGCAGCTCGGCGCCTGGCCGGACGCGCCACTGCCAGAGCGATGTCCACGCCTTGATCGGCCAGATCTGCACGTTTTCATAGCGCGCATGCAACGCGACCTGATTGTACGGCGCGGCCAGGAAGATGGCGGGCGCTTCGCTCGCCATGCGTGCCAATGCACGACGGTAACCGGGCGTGGGATTGTCCGCGGCGGTCGCTGACGACACCAGCCGATCGAACTCGGCGTCACACCAGTGCGCCGTATTGCTCGACCGCGCCTCGGCGGCGGCGGCACACGACCAGCTCTGCACCAGTGACATCGGCGACGGGTCCTGGTTGACGGCCGTTACGTCGATGTCGAAGCGTCCAGACATTCGTCGCTCACCGTACACCGGGCCTTCCACTCGCTCGAGGTGTGCATCGACGCCCACGTCACGCCACATCGCCTGCATCTGGACGGCGAAGTCGTTGCGCATGCTGCTGGTCGACGGATAGAGAATCCCGACTCGGAGCGGCACTCCAGCGCGATCGAGGATTCCATCAGCGTCGCTGTCGCGCCACCCGGCCTGGGCGAGCATCGCGCGGGCGCCAGCCACGTCACGGGGGCGCCGGCTATCGGCATGGGCTACCCAGTTCCACGTCACCGATTGCACCGCATCGGGTACGGCGGCGTTGGGGCCGAATGCATTGCGGGCCATCGTTCGTCGATCGAGTGCGCCGATCAGTGCGCTCCGTACCCGCCGATCGGAGAGCACGGAGTGGGTCCTCGCGGAATCGCCGGGTGCGCGAGCGTTGAACCGTGCGTACACAATCAAGTTGGACGTGAAGGTTGCCACGCGGAGATCGGGCCGCGCCCTGGCCTGGATCACCGCCGCGGGCGGCAGGTTGTCCATGACGTCCAGCTCACCGTTGAGCAGCATGGTGAGCTTGGTCGCAGGGTTGCCGATGACGCGGAAGACCACCCGCGCAATGCCGGGCTTGCCCAGAAAAAACGTTGAATCGGCGCGCAGCTCGATGAACTCGCCGGCGACCCGACGTTCGTAACGGAACGGGCCGTTGCCGACCGGGTGCCGTGCGTACTCGGAGGTGGCGATCGACTCCGCCGGCATGCGTGCCAGCAGGTGGGCTGGGAGCGGCTGGAAGTTGAACCCGGCGAGGTAGAGTTGCTCGCGAAAGGTGCGACGGAAGCGGACGCGTACGCGGTGTGGTGCAAGCGAATCGACCGATTCGATCGGTTCGACGACGGCTCGATCACTCCCGACGCGCGGATTCGTCATGAGCCGCCAGGTGAACGCCACGTCGCCCGCGGTCACCGGGGCACCATCGTGCCACCGAGCGCGGGGGTCGAGCTCGAAGACGATCGTGCGCGGATCGATCCGGCGCCACGATCGGGCCAGCATTGGCGAGAGCGCATTGTCGCCAATCGTCTGGAAGGTCGACTTGAGGAAGCCGAGGCGAAGAAAGAGCTGGTCGGCCACGTCGGTACTGTGGGTGAACCCGGGACCGATGACGGGGAGCGGAGTCGTCACGTCACCCGGGATCGCGAGGACGACGGTGGCTCGCACCGGCGTGGCGCGTTGCTGAGCCCCGGCGGGAGCAGAGGCAGTCGCATGCCCAGCCAGCAAGCAGGTGAGGGCCAGGCTCGCTCGGACAGGGAGGGGGCGTCGCATCACCGGGACCTCGAGTGGCTGTCTTGAAAAGGGGTTCAGCGGCGCCAGGTCCAGTCCGCGGAGCGATACCGCACCGCATACTGGATGCTCGCCAATTCGGCGCGATCGGTCAACTCGGCTGTGGCGTCGCCGGCGCCGTCCTTGCGCCAGGCGTCGGTCACGGCGTCGGCGATCACCGAGGCGTCCGGGAGCACGACGCGTGCCCCGCTCGGCGCCGGTGCGCCCGGCGCGGCGGCGAATTGGTTGAGGGACGCGAAGGGGTCCGCCCGCGCGATCGCTCCGTGCTGGAGGAGGGCGCCACGTCGGACCAATTGGGCGCTCCCGATCACCTTGTGACCGCCGACCAGCACCTCACCGCCCACTGCGGCGTCGAAGCAGGCGCCGGCGTCGAGCCTGGGAAGCCGGGGTGGTGGGGGTGCGAGCGCCACGCCGAGTCCGACGGAGGTCATGGCATTCGCGAGGCGTTCGTGAACGATGCGATAGATCACGCGGGCGCCCACCCCGGCCGGGAGGGCCATGGTGAGTGCATACGTGAGGTCGGCGAGGGAATGCCAGACGGCTCGTCCGCCCGTTGGTCGACGGATGCAGGGGACGTTCGCGGCTTCGAGGGCCGCCCGGTTCCACGACCGCTGGGCGGCTTCATGCGCCCCGAACGACACCGTGTCGGCACGCCAGCGGTAGAGTCGGAGCACCGCCGGGCCACCGTGCTGCGCCATGTCGAGCAGGGCCTCATCGATCGCCATCTGCGCGTCGCCCGAACGCGGTGCGAGGTCGCGCCACACCAGCGTGATCAGTGGACGAGTTCCTTCCAAACGTCGCGCGTACGCGATTCGAGCGTCGCGCGATCGCCATCATTGTCGATCACCCATGTGGCGCGCTCGCGCTTGCGCTGCGGCGTCCACTGCGACGCCATCAACGCATCTGCCGTGGCACCATCGAGTCCGCGCTCGGCGATGAGGCGTCGTCGCCGCTCGGCCACAGGGGCATCCACGACGATGACGCCGTCGTATTCCGATGGGTCCGCCGCCTCGAACAACAGCGGCATTTCCGCCACCACCACACGGGCTCCGGCCGAACGCGCCTGTTCCTGCAGCGCGCGTCGCCTTGTCTCGACCGCCGGATGCACGATGCGCTCGAGCGCCGCTCGCTCGTCCGGATCCGCGAGCACGCGCGCGCGGAGTGCGGCGCGATCGAGCCCGCCATCAGCGCGACGCACACCGCTGCCGAATACGGCGATGATCGCGTCGAACACCGGTTCACCGGGTTGTTGCAACTCCCGCACGATTGCATCGGCGTCGATGACGGTTGCGCCGAGTCGCCGGAAAAGCCCCGCCACGGTGGACTTTCCGGCCGCCACCGTTCCGGTGAGTGCAATGGTACGCATCAGAGCAACGGCACCTGGTCTTCATCCAGCCGCGGCATCTCGAAACAGCGTCGGCACCGCGCCTCGTAACTCTCGGCACCGCCCACGAGCACGATCGGCATGTTCCAGCGTGCCGGTCGACCGTCGACGAGCCGCTGGTTGCGACACGCAAGGTCGCCGCACACGACGCAGATCGCCTGCAACTTGGTCACATCTTCTGCGATCGCCATCAAGTGGCCCATCATGCCGAACGGCTCGCCACGAAAGTCGGTATCCGTGCCTGCCAGGATGACCCGCACGCCGCGCTCAGCGAGATGCGTCGTCACTTCCACAATGCCGGCATCGAGAAACTGCGCCTCGTCCACGGCCACCAGATCGATGCCGGACGGGTCACCAACGTGTCGCAATATCTCGTCGCTGCGATCGATCGGCGCGGCCTCGAAGCTCACGCCAGTGTGACTCGACACGAGGAACACTCCCTCGTAGCGCTCGTCAAGATGGCTCTTGAACACGCGCACCTGCTTGTGCGCGATCAGCGCGCGACGGACGCGACGGATCAGCTCTTCGCTCTTGCCGCTGAACATCACGCCAGCCACCACTTCGATGCGTCCGGGACGGGAGAGAAGCGTCATGGCCGGTTCGTCAAGGGGGTGTCGAGGGGAACTTCAAGCGCCACGCGGGGTGTAGCCGCGCGACTGCTGGCATACCAGGGAGCTTGCGGAGTTTCGCGCACTTCTTCCATATTCTCGCCAGTCCCGGACGTCTCGGCCCGGGGTCGACCCCACCCACTCTGCAAGGAGCCTCCCATGAACAAGATGGAAATGATCGAAGCGGTCGCGAAGGCACTCGACACCTCGAAGGCGCATGCCGGCGAGATCGTCGATCTGTTCTTCTCAACCGATGGCCTGCTCGCGCGCGAGCTCAAGAAGGGCGGCAGCATCAACCTCACTGGTTTCGGCTCGTTCGAGGTCCGCAAGCGCGCTGCCCGTGAAGGCCGCAATCCGCAGACAGGCGCCACGATCAAGATCAAGGCGTCGAAGGTCCCGGCGTTCCGCCCGGGTAAGGGTCTCAAGGAGCTGGTGAACAAGGCCAAGTAACACCGCTGGAAGTCGTCGTCCTGCTGGACGTGTGACTACGGGCCGCCCCGCTGGGCGGCCCGTCGGCGTTCAATCCCTAGCGTCGTCGCTCGCGATCTCCGCGCGGTGCCCCGTAGCCTCCGCCTCCCGCTCCCCGTCCGCCGCGTGGCGCGCCACCGCCAAACCCATCCCGTGGCGCACTTGGCCCGCGATCGACCCGTACCGACAGCTTGCGCCGCCGGATGGTGAGGCCAGTCATGCGGCCCGCGATGCGCTCCGCATCGGTCGCGGGCACCTCCACCAGGGCGAACGTGTCGCGCAGTTCGATGCGCCCGATCAGGGTTCGATCGACACCAACTTCTTTCACCAGCACCGCCACAAGGTCGCCAACGGTCGCCTCGTCCTTCTTCCCGACGCCAACCCAGAGCTTGGCGGTGGTGACGCCACCGACCGGGGTCGTCGTGGGAGCCATCGGGATACTGCCCTTTGTCGGCGACAGGCTGCGCGCGCCATCGCGCCACATCGTGAACAGCGCGGCCGCGACCGCCTGCGGTTCGTAGCGTTCGAAGAGTGGGGCCAGCGCGTAGAGCGCGGCGTCGAGGTCGGCAAGCCCGATCTGGGCCGTCACCTGTGCCCGCAAGCCGGCATCGCGTCCCAGCAATGCGCTGGTGCTGGTGACGCCTTGCACCGGGCGCCGGGTGGCGACGATTCCTGCGACGTACGTCTCAGTGCCAGGCGGAACGAGGAGGGTCACATCGCCAGACGCCGCGAGGCCGCGAAGCTGCTCGAGGGTGGGGAGGTCGTAGCAGATCACGGTGCCCTCGGCCGATTCCGCCTGCACCACGATGCGGATGCCATCCGTGCGACCGCCCAGCGTCGTCCCAATCAGCGTGTGGTCGCGTGAATCCGCGGTCCAGATGGTCGCGGTCGCCGGATCAGTGGCTTCAAGCAGGTCGGCCAGAACCGTCGCGCGCGTCGCCCATGGAGAGGGGAGTGTACGGGCCACAGCGATCGGGGTCTGGTCGGTGCGGTCGCCGTCGCCATTGCCATCGCCGGACGCCGGGACGCCAAAACGGAGCGCGCGCCGAGCGTATCGTTCGACGATGGATTCGATCGTGTCGGGTTGCGCGGTCAGCACCACCCGCTGCGCATCCTTCGGGAGGTCCTGGAGCAGCACTGCAACCGCCTCATCAGCATCCCAGCCCTCCGGCCACGCGAACAGGATCGCCGTGAATTGCTCGGCGGCAAGGGCCGAGCGGGTCAACAGGGTCAGAGCGGTTTCGGGAGAGGCCACGAGGACGTCGAGGGCGTCGGCCTTGAGGCGGCGCGCGGCGCGCGAAGGGCCCCTGGCTGCTTCGATTCGGATTGGCGTGTCGACCGCGAGTGCCGCGAGCAGCGCTCCCCACTCGGCGACCATCGCCGGTGCCGTCAGCACGAGCACCCGTCCGCCGTCGGCTGCCACACGACTCAACAGGCCGGCCGCGATGGGCGCGGCCCACGCTGGCGACGGTGGCCGGATGGCCACGATGTTGGTGCCGCGCACCGCCGGGGGCACGATCTCGCGCAGGTCAGCCATCGCCGTCGTCCAGCCAAGCCGTTCCAGGCCGGCGGCCATCGCCGGCATCAGCTGCCACGCTTCAAAGTCCGACACGGATCCCTCGATTGTCAAATCGGTCGCGCCGTCGCGACCCGGGCCCAAATTACCCCGGCTGGCGGGTCCCGGCCAACCTTGCGGTCAGGGCGCGAGACGTCGCCGGCACTCGGGCGTTGACACCCGCGATCGAGAGGCGGACTTTTCGCGCTGCTGCGCGGTCCCCACCAGGCACTTGTTCACCCCGCTGCGCCACACCCCACCGCGGACCGGTTTCATGGCTTTTCGTTGCTCCCCGAATCTGGCCCACTTGAAGGCATCGGAAACCGTTGCCATCAGCACCGAGGCCAAGCGTCGCAAGGCGGCCGGGGAGGACGTGCTCGATCTCGGCGTCGGTGAGCCCGACTTCGACACCCCCGTGCCGGTGGCCGATGCGGGGGTTGATGCCATTCGCGCGGGATACACCCGCTATCCGCCGAATATCGGGACGGAGCCGCTGCGGCGCGCCATCGCCGGGGCGCTGTCGCGGATGAGTGGCGGGCGTGCGGTACTGCCTGACCGGATTGTCGTGAGCAACGGCTCGAAGCAGTCGCTCTTCAACGCATGCTTTGCACTCTTTGGTCCCGGCGACAAGGTGCTCATTCCGTCACCGGCATGGGTCTCCTATCCGCAGATCGTGCATCTGTGCGGCGCGGAGCCCGTGATGGTCCCTGGCGCAGCGGAGTGGGGCCTCAAAGTGAGTGTGGCGGACCTTGAGCAGTATCGCGATGGTGCGACGCGCGGCGTGATCCTCTGCTCACCGTGCAACCCGACCGGCGCGGTCTACACGTCTGCGGAGTTGCACGCGATTGTCGCATGGGCGAACCAGCACGATTTGTGGATCATCAGCGACGAGATCTATCGTCGCATCCACTATGGGTCGGGCCCGGCTCCGTCGGTACTCGACCTTGACGACGCGATGCTGGAGCGCACTGTGGTGATCTACGGCGCCTCCAAGGCCTACGCCATGACCGGCTGGCGTATCGGTGCTGCCTGCGCGCCGCTCGAACTGGCGCGCACGATGGCGGCGTTCCAGAGCCACACCACAACGGGCGCCAACCAGCCAGCGATGTGGGCTGCGACCACGGCGTTCGAGAGCCCGCTCGTCGATGCCGACGTTGAGCGCATGGTCGCCGCCTTCCGGCGCCGTCGTGACTACCTCGTCGCACGATTTCAGGATCAGGCCCCCGGCGTTGAGTTCGTTGAACCACATGGAGCGTTTTACCTGTTCTTTCGCGTCGACGGGATCGCTCCAGGAGGAGACATTGTCGGTGCGACGTTCTGCGACCGCCTGATGCAGGAAGAAGGCGTCGCGCTCGTCCCGGGCGCCGCGTTCGGCGATGATCGCTGGGTGCGCTTGTCGTACTCGGTGTCTGATCTCGATCTTGAAGTGGCGACCGATCGCGTGATGCGCTTCATTGCGCGCCTCGCCGCTCAACCGGTTCACGCCTGATGGCGCTGGAAATTCACGTGCTCGCCCCGCCCGCCACGTTGCCGACCGTGAGTTGGCGTTGGGATGCCGAGACGGACATTCTCTCCGGCACGTTTCCGGTCGAGGTTCCCGGCGGCGGCTACACGGGCACGGTCGAGCTGAACGACGAAGACGGTTCGATCGCCGTGCTGGACGTGAGCGGTGGCGTGCTGTGCGGGCTCGACATCGTCGTGTGGCCCGAGCTCACCACGCTGGCCGGTCTGGCCGCACCGGTCGAATCGCGAACCGGTCAAGTGATCGTCCCGTCGCGGGCGGCGAAGCGTGGCGTCTCGGCGCTGGAATTCGATACCACCCTCACGGTATCGGCCGATTCGAGTGAGCGCACCTTTCACCTGCGCATCGGGACACGGCGGGCCGTCGAACCAATCCGGGTGGCCGATCGATTCGTCGTCGAGGTCGACGCGGCACAACGGCTTGCGGGATTCTGGCTCGAAGGCGTTCCTCGCCTTCTCGATTCCGCCTGACCGGGTAGCAGCCCGGCATCATGTCATCGCCGTTTGCCGCACTTCGCCGACGCCTGACGCTGGCCGGTGGTCGAGCCGCCACCGCGGCATTCGACGTGGCCCCGCGCGTGCCCGAGGGTGCATCCGCTCCGTCCGCCCGCGTGGTGGAGCCGCCGCTCGCGCATCACGCGATCGGTGAGCGGGTCGCATGGACCGACGACGTGGCGTTTCTCGACGGCACGCAACATATCGAGCTGGTCGGATACATCGGCACCGATCCCGTCATCGCAGCCGTGGTGCGTGCTGCCGTTCGGATCCGTCGCGACCGCCGCACATCGATTGCAGCCGAAGCGGTGCGGCGCGTGGTCGTCGGGCGCGCCAGCGCGCTCGCCGCGCTCGGCCGGAGCGTCGAGCCATACGCGGCGATCCCGATGGTGACGGATGATCCGCCCCATCCGGTGCACGATCTCGAACGCGGTCACGCCGTCGTCGATCGCGCCCGCGCGTCGCTCGAAGCCAGCGTCGCGAAAACGTTCCGCGCGGCACACGATTGTTGGCTGATCGCCGATGGCACGCTCGCGCTGTCGCCGGATTGGACGACGGACCGCCGCATGATCGGCGTTGTCAAGAGTCACGGTGTGCTGCCGTTCACCGGTGCCGAGCTCGAAGTGTACCTCACGCTTCCTGCGGCCCACCGGACCTCGGTGTTCGCGATCGGGAGCAGGCCCGACGCCGCGATCCATGCGTGGGCCCTGCGCCTCTGGCCGTGGGACCGGCACGATCTCTTTCACGGCCTGGTACGGGTGGAGGTTGCGGCAGGCGACGGATCGCTCTCGTCGGCGGATCGACTGTCGCGCTTCCTGCTCGCCGAGCGTTCACCAGTCACGTCACAACCGCGCGCTGATCGGTTGCTCTATGGCATTCACGATGTCGGGCGCTACCTGCGCGCTCGCGAAGCATGACGATGATCCCCCTCGGACAGGTGGTCGCGACCGAACTGCGGCCCAGCACGCCGCACCAGTTCCATTTCTGGACCGCGCGCGACGCGATACTTGGCATCGGAACGATCGTGCGGGTTGAGGGTGACGGCCGGGTGGTGTTTGGGGTTGTGACCGAGGGATTCGCTTACGCCGACCTCGCCCGCCCGCTCGACGCCGTCATCGGCGCCGACGGCGATCCAGCGCGTGCGGCGGATGAACCGACGCTGCGCACCGAAATCCGGCTCTGGAGTGCTGCGGTGCTGCGCCAGCTCCCGGAGGAACCGTTGCAGCCGGTTCCTTTCGGCGGTGTTGCCGCCGCGAGCGATCGCGACGTCCGGATCGCGCTGCGCATGGATGCCTACGTGACCGATGAGTCGTCGACTGGCATCCCGGTGGGTGTGTACGCGGCTGGCGGACTCTCCGCGCCAGTGTTGCTCGACGCCGACTTCCTGCTTGGCCCTGAAGCAGCGCACCTCAACATCACCGGCGTCTCGGGTCTCGCCACCAAGACCAGTGCGGTGACATTTCTGCTTACCAGCATTTTCCAGACGTTTCCGGTCTCAAAGGGCACTGTCGCCGCGGTCTGCTTCAACGTGAAGGGGCCGGACCTCTGCTTCCTCGACCAGCCGGCGCCGCTCGGCGAAGTCGATCTCGGCCTCTGGCAACGTCTGGGGCTGCACCCGGTGCCGTTCGCCGACATGACGGTGTTCGCGCCGTTCAAGGCTGATGGCGTGAACCTCAACACGTTGCGCACCAACGACGCCATCGTGGATCGAGTCGAGCCGCTGGTGTGGGGGCTGCGCGAAGTGCTCGATTATGCCGAGGTCGTGCTGAATCGCGACGACGTCGACGCCAAGGCCGACGCGCTCATCGACTTCCTGGCCGAGCGGGTCGTCGGGAAGCGATACGAAGCGAAGGAGTTGCGGGACGCGCCGTTCGAAGTCTTGAGCTTCGCCGACCTCGACGTGTTTTTTCGGGCGATCTTCGACCACCTCGAGACAGGCCGAGGCGGCGAGGTCTGGCGGACACACCACGTCGCGACGATTCGCAAGATCCGTAACCGGCTCGGCAACATCGCCACCCGATCGAAAGGCCTGGTGACGGACGATGGCGCAGCGAACGATCTGCCGTGGGGTGCGTTCCGCGACCGGTCGCTGATGGTCGTCGACGTGGCCGGCGTGGACCCGCTCGCGCAGGACCTTGTCTTCGCCCGGGTGATCTCGAAGTTGCGCGAGCACCTTGAGCGCCGCGATCTGGGCGTCGATCACGTCGTCGTCTTTGTCGATGAACTCAACAAGTACGCGCCGGCCGATGGCCCCGACACGTATGTCAAGAAGATGTTGCTCGACCTTTCGGAGCGTGGTCGCTATCTCGGGCTCGTGCTCTTCTCCGCCCAGCAGTTCCGTTCGCAGGTGATGCGGCGAGTGGTCGGCAACGCGGGCACGACCGTGTTCGGCCGGATGGATGCCGATGAGCTGGCGATGCCCGGGTACGCGACGCTGTCGCCGGCCGTGAAGGCCAAGCTGGCCGCCCTCCCGAAGGGCGAACTGCTGTTGCGCCACCCCCATTTCACGCAGCCGGTGTTCGTGCGGTTTCCCCGACCGGCTGCGCTGTCGGGGCGCGAAGGTGTGGAACGCTTTCCGCCCTCACCCGACCTGCCCTTCGGCGATGCCGTGGTGCGTCGGCTGAAGGCGCTCGATCCCGGTGTCGCGGCCGATCAGGTGCGCGCGGCGATCGATGGCCGCCCCGACGATGAAGTCCGACGCGCGCTGTCGGCGACGGCGCGTCGGCGGCCCGACGACGTACTGGCATTCTTTCGTGGTTGCTTGCGGAGCACGATCGCGGCCGCCCCGGTCGGCCCGCGTCGCGGCATCACACGGCTTGCCCGCGACGATGATGATCCTTTCGCGCCATATTGACACTCATGCGCATCGCCCATCTTGCCGATCCACATCTGGGGTTCCGCCAGTATCACCGGTTGACGGCCCGCGGTCTCAATCAGCGGGAAGTGGACGTCGCGAAGGCATTTGAACGTGCAATCGATGGTGTGATCGTTGAGTCGCCGGACGCTGTCATCGTCGCCGGCGACATCTTTCACGCGGTGCGTCCAACGAACTCGGCAATCTTGCTGGCGTTTCGTCAGTTTGCGCGTCTCCTCGAGGCGCTACCCGGTGTGCCGGTGATCGTCATCGGCGGGAACCACGACACGCCGCGATCGACCGACACGGTGTCGATTTTCGGGCTGTTTCACGAACTGGGTGTCCACGTCGCGCACGATACCGCGCAACGATTCGAGTTCGCCGATCGCGACCTGAGCGTGCTCGCCGTGCCGCATCAGGCACTGTTCGTGGAGCCAAGACCGGCCCTCGAGCCTGCCGGGACGGCGAAGCACCAGGTGCTGGTTCTGCACGGCGAGACGCCAGGCCTGTTCGGAGTCGATCGGACCAACGCCGAAGCCGGTGGCGCGTTCCTGACGGACGAGGACCTGACGCGCGGCAGGTGGAGCTACGTGGCGCTCGGCCACTACCATGTGCAGCACGAAGTGCGTGAGCGCGTCTGGTATGCCGGCTCGCTCGACTACGTGAGCCCCAATCCGTGGGGAGAACTGCACGAGGAACGCACGCGTCATATTCCGGGCAAGGGCTGGCTCATCGCCGACCTCAACACCGGCGTCGTCGAACCGCGCTTCATCGATCCACCGCGCCGCGTGGTCGATCTCGCGGCGCTTGACGCGGCCAACCTCTCGGCGGCGGAACTCGATCGGCTGCTCCTCATGGCCGTCGACGCCATTCCCGGAGGACTTGACGATGCGGTGATTCGGCAGGTCGTACACAACGTGCCGCGACCGACCGGGCGCGAGCTCGACCACGCGACGATTCGCGGATGGAAATCCCGGGCACTGCACTTCCAGCTCGACCTGCGCCGACCTGACCCAACGGTGCGCGACGTCGGAACGGGTGCGCCCGGGCGACGGCAGACGCTCCCGGAGATCGTCGAATCGTTCCTTGCGGTGCGCGAACTTCCCCCGGGCATCGACCGCGCCAAGTTCGTCGCCACAGGTGTCGAGTTACTCGCGTCGCTCGAGCACGATGCGCGGGAGGCCTGATGCAACTCATCCGTCTGCGCCTCGTCAATTTCCGCCAGCACGAACTCACCGAGATCGAGTTCGGCATTGGCCTCACGGGCGTGATCGGGGCGAACGGGGCGGGGAAGACCACCCTCCTCGAGGCAATCGCGTACGCCCTCTACGGGACACCCGCGGCCCGTGGTACCCGGGACACGCTGCGTCGCCGCGGGGCACCGCCTCGCTCGAAGTTCGAGGTCGAGCTCGAGTTCGTGCTGGGGGGCCACCGGTACGTCCTCACCCGCACCCTCACCCTCGCGGAACTGCTGCAGGACGGACGCGCGATCGCGAATAGCACGGGTGCGGTGACCGAGCGTGTCACGGCGCTGCTGGGGATGACGCGCGACGAGTTCTTCAACACGTACTTCACGGGGCAAAAGGAACTCGCCGTGATGGCGGCGATGACGCCGCTTGAACGCGGGCAGTTCCTGTCCCGCGTGCTCGGATACGAACGCCTGCGCGACGCCCAGGACCAGCTGCGGGCGAACCGATCGGCGCTCAAGGCAGAGCTCACCGGAATCGAGCAGGGCCTGGCCGACCCGGCGACGATCGAAGCCGACCTCAACGCCGCCGTGAAGGCGCTCGAACAAGCTCGGATCGAGCGCGACGTCGCCCAGACCGACGAGGCGGCCATGGCGTCGCGCCTGGCCGCGCTCCGCCCTGAATGGACCGCCGCCCAGGAACGCCGGGTGGCGTGGCAGGGACTCGACGGGCAGCGTCGCGGCATCGAAGGCCGCGTGACCGCCGCACGCGTCGCGCTTGAGTCGCTCGACCGTGAACTGGCGACGGCATCCCGGGCTCAGGAACGGATGGCGATCCTGGCACCGTCACTCGAGCCATGGGATCGGCTCGTCGCGGAACGCGACCAGCTGGATCGGGCGGCGGCGGCGTATGCAGCGCACAGCCGTGCCGTTGCTCGTCGGGATCAGGCACGCCGACGTGTCGGTGAACTCGTGCCGCAGCTCGCGACGCTCGCCGACGACGCACATGTCGGTGCCATGGCGGCGGCTCGTGCCGAACTGGTCAACACTCACGAGGCGATGGATCGGCTGGCGAACGAACGCCGGACACGATGGACCCAGGACGAGCAGGAGGTCCGCACGCGGCTCGCGGCGTTCCGGGAGCGCTACCGTGAACTTGAAGAGCAGCGGGCGTTGATCGCAGCGCGCGGTCCGGAGGGCATCTGCCCGACGTGTGGTCGGCCGCTCGGCCGGGACTTCCAGTCGCTCCTCGACTTGCTTGGTCGGCAGCTCGAGGAAGTCACGATCGACGGAACCTATCTCCGTCAGCGAGCCGACCAACTGAAGGACGTCCCCGCTGATCTGCGTGAGTTCGAGGGGGATCGTGAGCGATTGGCGGTAGATCTCCGTCGCGGCGCCGAGGCGCTTGGGCAGGCGCAGGCGCAGCACCGACAGCGACTGGGACTCGAGGCCGAGCGGACTCGCCTCGACGCCGAGTTGGCGGCGCTCGACGAGGAACTTGCCGGCCCCACCGCCGACTACGACGCGGCGCGTCATGAGTCGGTGCGCACCGCGCTGGCGCAGCTCGAGTCGCTCCGGCGTGAGCGTGATCAATTCGCTGGCCTGGCCGCCCGGGCGCTGCAGCTCGGCGCCGAAGCCGAGGCCGCCGAAGCGCGCGCGGCGGCGGTGGATAGCGAGATGGCAGCGCTCGACGCGCGACTGGCAGCGCTCGGCTGGAGCCCGGAGGGATTTGCGGCCGTGGAAACCGCAGTGCGCGCGGCCGACGCGTCACTGCAAACGGCACGGATTGCGTTGGCCCGCACCACCGCGAACGCCGAAGGGGCAGAACGCCTGCGCGGCTCGGCGCTTGCGAGACGGGCCGATCGGGCGACCAAGGCCGAAGCGTCACGCCGACTCAGCGCGGAGATTGCGCTGCGAAGCGAGCTTGATCGTGCCCTTGGTGACCTGCGTACGCATCTCACGGCGCAGATGCGTCCTGACCTGCAGGATCACGCGTCGACACTGCTGCACGACCTGACGGCGGGCCGGTACTCCGATCTCGAACTCGACGAGCAATATGTCCCCGTCATCGTCGAGGACGGGGAGGCGCAGCCGGTAATCTCTGGCGGCGAGGAGGATGTTGTGAACCTCGCACTGCGACTCGCTATCTCGCAAATGATCGCTGAGCGCGCCGGTCAACCGTTGTCGCTGCTGGTGCTCGACGAAGTCTTCGGGTCCCTTGACGAGGAACGGCGCGCCAGCGTGCTCGACCTGCTCCGCAACCTTGCCGATCGATTCCCTCAGGTGATCCTGATCACTCATGTCGAGCAGATGCGCGACGCGTTCGACCGCGTCATCCGCATGACCTACGATGTTGCCCGCGGCGTGTCGACCGCGCGTGATGAAACACCGGAGCCGGGTGATGTCGCGGCCTGATCGCGGCGTTACTGGCCCCGAGCCGGTCGCGCGCACCGACGTCGATGCGATCAACCGCGTGTTTTCGGACGCATTCACCGAGCGCTACCGGAAGGATGGTCTCGCCGGTGTTCGGGTGCCGCAGCTGAACACTGCGATCTGGCACTTCGCGATCGACGATGCCGGTGCAGGAGCGATGCTCTGGCGCGACAACCGCGGCGACGTGGTGGCATTCAACATCGTGCATCGCGCAGGGAGCGAGGGGTGGATGGGTCCGTTGGCCGTGCGCACCGACCATCAGGGTCACCGTCTCGGAAGGCGGATCGTGGCAGCGGGCATCGCGTGGCTCGAGGCCCAGGGTGTCGCGACGATCGGACTCGAGACGATGCCGCGCACGATCGACAACATCGGCTTCTACTCACGCCTCGGGTTTCAGCCGGGGCATCTCACGGTGACACTGCAGCGCGATCAGCCGCGTGCCAGGCCTGTGGCCTCATGGCGCCTTGGTGCCCTCGCCAAGGTCGAGCGAGAAGTTGCCATCGCGGCTTGTCGCGACCTGGCTGTCGTGCTCGGTGGTGGCGTTGACTTTTCCCGCGAGCTCCGCCTGACACTCGATCTCGGTCTTGGTGATGCGACCCTGCTGCGCGATCCCGATGGCGCCATCGCCGCGTTCGCGCTGTGGCACACCGCACCGCTGGCACAGGGCCGGTCCCGTGACGAACTGCGCATTCTCAAGCTGGTGGCGCCCGACTCGGCCGTCGCACTGCAACTCATCGGCGGAGTCGAACGCGAAGCCGCCGCGCAAGCGTTGCCGCACTTCTCGCTCCGGTGTCAGTCGGCGTACCACGAGATCTATGGTGCGCTGACCAGCGACGGGTTCAGGGTGCGATGGACCGACCTCCGGCTGACCCTTGCCGGGAAGGGCGAACCGTTGCGATCCGGCGTCGTGCTGTCGAATTGGGAGATCTGACCCCGCAGGTCAGCGACGTTTCTCGCGGCGCGCCATGCGATCCACTTTGCGCGCGTGGCGACCGAGATACCAGCTCGCGCCCATCGCCAGGGCGGCACTGATCGCGACTGCGAGTCGTGTCGGGCGCTCAAGGTTGGGCATGATCAGCAGCAACGCCAGGAGGCAGAGCACTCCTCCGGTGAGGCAATCCGCGATGCGGCGCGTCGGGGATCGAACGCGTGCGCCCTTGCTGAATGCGGCAATGGCGATGATCGCGATTCCCAGCACGAAGATCAGCCAGCCAGCGGCTGCGAGCGGTCCATTGTCGATCACGAGATGCTCCGTGGTGCGGGTCATGACGTCACGCGCACGCGGAATTGACCGAGGATCACCGCTGCGGCACCCTCAGCATGGTACCCCGGCCACGCACCGAGCAGAAGCCCCGCTACTGCGTCAACATCAGGATCGCTACAGCCGAGTTCGGGCGCTGGAGGCCGACTTCGCCCTTGGCGGGCGAAGCGTGGACCCGCGCACCGATGATCCAGTCACGCTGCGCCCCCCCCCCCTTGACGCCGCGGCGCGGTGCTGACTAACGTGCGTTACGATGATTCGCGCACCCGGCTATCGCTTTGCGTTCGTGTTTACGGCTTACCTCTCAGAGGAGGCCGGGCATCGGCGCATGCGCTAGACAGCGCAACGCACCGTTGATCCCGCGGCCTCCTCATCTCGAGGAGGCCGCTTTCGTTTGTGCTCCAACACGTGGTGGCGCGCCCAGCGCGTCGGAGGGTCCGATGACACGCATCGCGTACCAGGGCATTCCGGGGGCGTACAGTCAACTGGCGGCGCATGAGATCCTTCCTGGCGCCCGGACCGTTCCGATGCCCGACTTCACCGCGGTTGTTCGGGCGGTACTGCGCGGCAGCGCCGACTTTGGCATTCTCCCGGTCGAGAACACCGCGATCGGCGCAGTGATCGAAGCGCAGTCTGCGGTCGACCGCGAACCGGGTGTCGAAATAATAGAGGAACTCAGCTTCGCCGTGCGTCACTGCCTGCTCGCGCTCCCTGGCGCGACGCTCGACGCGATCCGGCACGTCGAAAGTCACCCCGCGGCGCTGGCCCAATGCACCCGGTGGCTCTCCGCGCGACGGCTGCCCCCGCGTCCCGTCGCTGACACCGCGGGCGCGGCGCGGTCGGTCGCCGCCGATCGCGACTTCACCCGAGCTGCAATCGCGAGTGCCTCCGCCGCAGAGACCTACGGTCTCGCGGTGCTGGCGCGCGACATTGGGGATGCGGCGGACAACCGCACCCGTTTCGTGCTGGTGCGAGCGCTGCGGGCCGAGGTGGCCGCATGAATGCCCGCGCCCTGCTGGCACGGGCATTGGGCCTCCCACGAGTACGCGCGGTGCGTGGGGCCACCACCGTTCCGCGCGACGACTCGGCGGCGATCGCCGATGCCGTGCTCGAGCTGATCGCCGCGATGCGACGTGACAATGGCTTTCACGATGACGAGGTCATCTCGGCGCTGTTCACGGTCACGCCGGACCTGAGCAGCGCATTTCCGGCAGAAGCGGCTCGGCGCGGTGGCTGGCATGACGTGCCGCTGCTCTGCGCCTCGGAAATTGACGTGCCCGGTGCACTGCCACGCTGCCTGCGCGTGCTGCTGCACGTGGACCGGGCATGGCGCGTCGCGCCGGCACACGTGTACTTGAGGGGGGCGGTGGTGTTGAGGCCGGAACTGTGAACCACGAGAAGGGAGAAGGGAGAAGGGAGGAGGGAGAAGGGAGCAGCGAGAAGGGAGAAGCGGCGAGATGCGGGAGCAGCTGGCATCGCCGATCGATCGTCAGCCATCACTTCTCGCTTCTCGCTTCTCGCTTCTCGCTCCTCGCGACTCCTCGCACGACCAGAATCACCCCCGCCGCCAGGGCGACATGAATCATGCCGGTGGCCGGTTGCACGACGAACTGGAGCACGCCCCAGGCCGCGAGAAGGATGAAGCCGGCGGCAAGTTCAATCATCGGGTCGCCCTGTAAGGGGGTGCGTTGCTGTTCCATTGACCGCCTGCGGCATGGGCCATATAATAAACAAGGCCGGACGATGGTGGGGAAACCACGTTATCGAGCCAACAGGTCCGAGGATGGGCCCACATTCCATGTCCGACGCCAGGCCCCACGGGGAAGACGGACGACAGGGAGAGGGCGCCAACACTGTCTCCACGGGCTTCGATATAACTCTCCCCGCCATCGTGCGGTCATCCGGCGCCGCCTCCAGGGTTGAGGCGACGCCGTTTGTCTTTCGGTGCCCCTATTCCGGATCCGCCCATGCCTCGTGCCACTGTGGTTCGCCGGGCGCACTTCAACGCTGCGCACCGGTTGCACAATCCCGAACGCTCGGCGGAATGGAATCGCGCGACGTTCGGTCCGTGCAACAACGAGAACTTTCACGGGCACAATTACGACGTCGAGATCTGCGTCGAAGGCGAGATCGATCCGGCGACCGGCTATGTCGTCGATGTCGGTATCCTTCGCGCGCTTTTTGACGAACACGTGCACGTGCTGGTTGATCACCGCAACCTGAATCTCGACGTGCCGTGGTTCCGCGATCACCTGCCGTCGGCTGAGAACATCGCCGTTTTCATCTGGGACCAGCTGGCGCCGCGCATCCCGGCCGGGCGCCTTGTGCGCATCCGCCTCTGGGAGACCCCGCGCAATTTCGTCGAGTACACCAGTGAGTGACCCGCGGCTGGACGGACAGATTGTGCTGGTCACGGGCGCGTCGCGTGGCATCGGTGCGGCAACCGCCAGGTGCTTCGCTGCGCTGGGTGCGACGGTGGTCCGGATTGCGAGGTCGCCGATGTCACCACTCGATGGCGCGGTCGACATCACGGCGGATCTCGCCGATCGTGCCAGCAGGCAGGCTGCGCTGGACCAGGTGACGCGAGCGTGGGGAGCGCCGAACATCGTCGTCAGCAACGCCGGAGCATTCCTGATGGCACCGCTCAGCGACACGAGCGATGGCCTGCTCGCCGAGCAGATGGGCATCAACCTCGAGGCGCCGTTCGCCATCGCGCGCCATTTCATCCCGCTGATGTCTGCGCGCCGGAGCGGCGTGCATGTGATCGTGGGAAGCGTGGCCGATTGGCACGCGTTCCCGGGCAACGCGGCGTACGCCGCCAGCAAGTATGCGGTGCGCGGATTGCACGAGGTGTTGCTTGAGGAATGCCGCGGCACGGGCGTGCGGTGCACGCTGATCTCGCCCGGCCCGACCGACACCTCGGTCTGGGATCCGATCGACCCGGATCATCGCGCGGATCTCCCGAATCGCTCGGCGATGCTCTGTCCCGACGATGTGGCCGAAGCCATCGTCTTCGCCGCGACGCGTCCGCCGCGGGTGCAATTGGAGCTCATCCGACTGGGGCCGGCATGAAGCGGCTATCGACGCGTGCCGGTGCGGCGCTCGCTGTCGTTGTAGTCACCGGCGCGTGCGCGCACGTCTCGCGCACCACGATCCTCACTCCCCGCCCGCCGACTCGACCGGTCGTGGACCTTCCAGACTCCAGCGGTATTCCGACCACCGCGCTGGCGGAGGCCACATCGCCAACCGGTGAACGCTGGATCGGAACGTACGGGCGCGGGATCTTCGTGAGCACGCCGTCGGGTGGCTGGCGTCGCATCGTGACCGACACGACCAGCACATCGATGTCGATGGATTTTATTCATGCGATCGCGTTCTCGAGCAGGGGAGTGGCCTGGATCGGGACGATTGGCAACGGCTGGGGACGCTCTGCGGATGGCGGCACGACCTGGCAGAACTGGACGTTCGCGCAACTGGGGCCGGAGTGGCAGTACGTCGCACCGAACGGCATCGTCATCCGTGGCGACACGGTTGTGATTGCGACTGCTGATGGACTGCAAGTGAGCACCGACGACGGCAAGCACTGGACGGCATTTGGCGACCGAGTCGGTCCGCTGGCGATGGGACCGGCCGATACGGCGTTCGCAGTGCTGCCGCACGAGTACCTGTACTCGGTCGGGTACGATCTGGGTCGGTGGTGGCTGACCGATCCGCGGGGGCTGGTGGAACTCGACATGGCGGCGTGCCTGCATCGCGTCGAGGCGCCGTCAGCACGGAGCTGTGTGGTCTCCCGGATGATCAGTGGCGTGCCAATCGATGCTCGCGTAACACCGCATCCAAGGCCGTCCGATCCGGCCCCCTTGGTCGATGGCAGCGCCAGGGGATGGGCGCCATGGTTCGCTCGCCCGATCTCGCGGGTCGACAACCCCTTCATCGACCAGACCTATCGCTGGGGCTCGACCATGGGCGGCTTCTTCCAGCCGCATCAGGGCGTCGAGTTCAACAACCCCGACGGCACCAGTGTGCACGCGATTGGTGAGGGAACCGTGGTATATGCCGGTCGGGCCGAACGCGGTGCGCTCACCGTGGCGATTCATCACGATCGCCGGCTCGTCGTGGGCACCGAGTCACTGCACGTGTACTCGGTGTACTACCACAACAGCACGCTGCGCACGACAGCGGGTGCGCGCGTCACGCGCGGCGACGTGATCGCCGAGGTGGGTCATACCGGCCGCGCCACCAACGATCACCTCCACCTCGAAGTGCATGCCGCTCCAACCGACTCGGTGCGCGCTATTGTCGATTCGCTCAACCGGTATCCGCCGTTCACGACCAATCCGGAGCTGTGGATCACGCCGCTTCCGGGGACCGGGGTGATCGCGGGAACGGTTCTGGACGGCACCGGTACGCCAGTGCCGCAGGCACGGGTGTACGGCATCACCAAGCCCTTGCCATTCGAGACGCCGTTCGTCTTCGCCGAAACGTACGGCCCGCGCAACAGGCCGCACCCCGGGTACGGCGAGCATTTCGCGGTGTCGGATGTGCCCGTCGGCAAGCACGAGGCGTGGGTGATGATCGGGGGCACGAAGGTGCGACGGACCGTCACCGTGCGACCGGGCGCGCTGACATGGGTCGACTTCCGCCCCTGACGCGATGTTCATCGAGCTGACCGATCACCTCTGTTGCCCGGCGTCGCACGCCGAGGCGTTTCTCGTGCTGCTCCCCGTGCGGACCGACGTTCGGCGAGTCGTCGTCGGGCAGCTCGGGTGTCCCGTGTGTGGGTGGGGTGTCTCGTGGAGTGGCGGCATTCCTGATTTCGGCGGTGGCAATCGCTCCGCCAGTGAACCGCCGTTCGATGCCGATGCGGCGCACGCCATGCTTGGGCTGGACGGTCCCGGCGGCTGGGTGGCGCTCGCGGGGGAAGCGGGCGCGTTGGCCCACGAGCTTTCCGAGTTGCTGCCGGGTGTCCATGTGGTCGCGGTGAATCCGCCACCAGCGGTCGAGGCCACCGGTGACGTCAGCATCGTCACCGGTGGGCGATGGCCGCTGAAGGCGCGGTCGATGCGCGGTGTCGTGATAGGGCGGGACGCCGTGGCGATGCGTGATGCCGCCGTCGCGAGCGCGTTGCCGGGCCTGCGGGTGGTCGGTGCCGGATCGCCACCCGACGCACGCCCCGGCGTCGAGTTGCTCGCCGCAACGACCGACCACTGGGTGATCAGGGTGCGATGAACGACCAGCGGCCCCGGCGCCGGAACTGCGCGGCGATCGGGGCGTCGGCTCTACCAACTACTGCCGGATGGCGGCAACATCCTGGCCGTTGAGTGATGCGAGCGCTGCGTCCGCTTCACGCGATCGCGTGCCCGTCGTACAAGGCGGCGATCTCAGCGCGGTAGTGCTCCTCGACCACCTTTCGGCGAATCGACATCTTGGGCGTGAGTTCACCGCGTTCGATCGAAAAATCATCTGCCAGAATCAGGAACTTCTTCGGCATCTCGAACTGCGCGAGTTCGCGCAGGCTCATTCGGGCCTCACGTTCGAGTTTCTCCAGCACCAGCGGATGGCGCACGGCCTCCGCCGGCGCAAGCTCGCCAAGCCCCTTATGCCTGATCCAGGGCGCGAGCACGCCGAAGCTGGGCACGAGCAGCATGATCGGAAAGGGCTGTTTGTCGCCGAGCATCACGGCGCTGACGAAAAACCTGTTGGTCTTGAGCAGCGCCTCGATCGGCTGCGGTGCGATGTTCTTGCCGCCGGCGGTCACGATCAAGTCCTTCTTGCGATCGGTGATCTTGAGGAAGCCATCCGCGTCGAGGAGGCCGATGTCCCCGGTACGAAACCAGCCGTCGGAATCGATCGCTTCGGCCGTTGCCTCGGCCTTGTTGAAATAGCCCTTCATCACGTGCGGCCCGCGAGTGAAGATCTCGCCGTCGGGGGCAATCTTCACCTCGACGCCGGGGATCGGTGGACCAACAGTGCCAGGCTTGAGCGTCGCCATGCGGTTCACCGTGATGACCGGAGAGGTCTCGGTGAGGCCATAGCCTTCGAGAATCGGCATGCCGGCCGCGATGAAAAACCGGCAGATATCGGGGTTCAACGGCGCGCCACCTGATACGAAGTAGCGGAGTCGCCCACCGGTGCTCGCCCGGACCTTGGTGAACACGAGGCGGTCGGCGGCCCGCATGGCGAGCGCGAGTCCCGCGGGGACGCGTCTGTGGGTCAGCGTGTACTGGAGGTATTTCTCGCCAGTGGCACAGGCCCATTCGAACACTGCCCGCTTCAGCCCGCCCGCACTCACGGCACGCTGAACCACTCGCGCGTGGATCTTCTCGTACAGTCGCGGCACCGCCGCCATGATGGTGGGACGAATCTCGACCATCTCCGTTCCGAGCGCGTCCATCGACGTGGCGTAGCTGATGATGACGCCCGCTTGCAGCATGGTATAGTGACCGACCATGCGCTCGAAGATGTGCGACAAGGGGAGGAACGACAGGCATTCATCGGTGGTCGCAAGGTCGAGGACCTCGAGCGATGCGACCACGTTGCTGGTGATGTTGCCATGGGTGAGCATGACCCCCTTGGGGTCGCCAGTTGTACCGGAGGTGTAGATCAGTGTGGCGATGTCGTCTGGTAGCGCCCTCCGCGCCTCGGCGTCCCACTCGGCGTAGCGTGCGACCGCAGCCTCGCCCCGCGCTTCCAGCAGCTGCAGTGGAACGACGCGATCTGCGGTGGCGTCGGTATCGAACGCAATGACGTGCTCAAGCGCGGGGAACTCATCGCGCACCTCGAGCAGCTTGGCGAGGAGCGCGGCCGACGATACGAAGATCGCTCGCGCGCCGGCATCGCGGAGGATGTATGCCATCTGCTTCGATGTGAGCGTCGGGTAGATGGGGACATCGATGAGCCGAGCCGTGAGGCAGGCGAAGTCGGCGATGGCCCACTCGGGACGATTCTCCGACAGGATCGCCACGCGATCTCCCGCGACGAGCCCGAGGTCGCGGAGCCCCGCGTGCACCCGATGCACTCGCGCCACCAGACCGGTGGGCGACAGGTCGACCCATCGTCCCGCGCGTTTCGCACGCATGACCACCGGTCGCGAGCCGTAGCGCGCTGTGGCACCAAAGAAAATGTCGTTGAGCGTTGCTGGAATCATCGTCGACCCCCAGGCAGGAACGGCAGCGGCGCGGCGATCAGCGGCGACGCACCGCGCCGGTCAGTGCAGGTTGAAGCGTGATCGTGATCAGCTCCGATCGGAGCGTGCCGACCGCGGCCTGCACCCGTCCGGCACCAGCGCCGACCCTCGCGGTCACGGTGCCGAGCAAGGAGTCCAGCGTGATCGTCGTGTCCGCCGTCCGCCACCGAATGGGCGCATCGACCGAGTCGCCAGCACGATCGAGCGCCCGCGCGCGCAAGGTGAGCGATTCACCTTGTCGGAGCGTGATCGCGATTGGCGAGCGGAGTTCGAGCGCCACGATCCCGTCGCCATCGGCAGGGAGGCTGCTGCACGCCGCTGCGAACAACACGAGCGCCGCACCGAGACGTCTCACGGTGCGCCCTGATCTGCGGGCACGCCGTCGAGCCGCTCCAGCGCAGTGCGCGCGTGCTCGATCCATTGCACCATCTCGGGGTCGCGCCCCGGGTGCGCGAGAAACACTCGCAGGTGCTCCGCCGCACGGTCGGTGTCACCGCGCCGGAGCAACAGGAACGCCAGACCGTAGTGCGCGCCGACCAGTCCGGGGTCGAGTTCGAGGGCGCGGCGATAGTGACGAATCGCCTCTTCATGGCGGCCGGTTTTCGAGAGTGCGATGGCGATGTACTGCAGGATGCGGACATTGTGCGGCTGGTCGCGTAACGCGAGTTGGTACGAGGTCACGGCACCCTCGAAGTCGCGCTGTCGCTCGAGGGCGAGCCCCTCGTTCAGGTAGTCGAGCCGCTTGGGCTTGACCGCCTCATCCTCATCGAGGAGGATCCGCTTCCACCAGCTCATGCGCCCGCTGGGCGAACCGACACGTCAGACATTCCGGGTAAAGTAGGCCGCGCCGGGGAGCAGGGCAACGCAGCGCCGTGATGTTAGCTTCTCGAATTCGCGCTGCTCCTCTCTCGCCAGCCGGAGGCCGTCGTGCCCCGCCAACGTCCCGCCCCGTCTCGCGATATTCTCGATGCCGACTGGCCGTTCTTTGGCGAGTTGTGCCGCGCGCTCGCGCTCAAGGTGGCCCGAAGCTACGACCCCGAGATCATCCTCGGCGTCGCCAAAGCCGGGGTGATTCCTGCCGCGATCATCGCCAGCATCCTGCAGCGTGAATTTGCCGCCGTGGTCATCGCCCGCCGCACCGCCGATGGCGACCCCGAGTTGCGTATCGGCCCACCGCCGTCCGTGCGCGGGAAGCGTGTGCTGTTGGTGGACGAAACGTGTGACACCGGCGATACGCTCAAGCTCGCGCTGCACGAGGTGCGGGCATTGCGGCCGGCCGACGTGCGCACCGCGGTCTCGTTCCGTACCGGCGCGTGGCAGCCCGACTTCCAC